>NZ_JACJQS010000031.1:0-59115 GCF_014696755.1 Anabaena sp. FACHB-1391
TCAAAAATAAACCATTCGTAAATATTAGTTGCTATTAAATATTTCAGTTCTAGATTTTTTTCGGTTAAACGTTCTCTGAGAAAATATAAAACTAATTCCTGAAATGCTTTAGTATTTAAATTATCAATTTTGAGCATTTCGCTTTTATTTGTTGGCTTTTTAACTTCTAATTTTTTAACTTCTAAAATTACACCAACACTGGTTTTAGGGTCTTGACCATTATGAATAACCAGGTCATTTCGTCCTTGAGTATTAATAAAGTGATTAGAACTGTAATATGTGTTCTTTAAAAAGTCAGCAATCAGGTTTTTATGAAATTCCTCTGATTCAGATTCGTTAATTTTTGCAATTAGGTTTTTTAGATGTTTTTTGAAAGTTTCAATATCATTTCTAAAAGGATTGATTTTGAGCAAGGCTTTATTTAATGATTCTCTGGGTTGTGTTTTATTTCCTATCATTAGTTTTAATCGTGATTTTTATCAGCAATGAGTATTGTAACTCATGATTTGCAACTATAATTACTCATACAGCGGGCAAAAATAACTAACCACTTGATCATGATTGAAACCCTATTCAAAGCTTATACTCCCCTATTTACTTGGATAGGGTTAGGTCTAATATTATCTCGATTTAGCTCCGATAAATTTGCCAAGTGGTTAGGACAGTCACTATACTGGGTAGGAGTGCCACTACAATTGTTAGTATTAGCACGTCATACTAATGCGGTAAATGGCGAATTAATACCATTTATAGGATTAGTAGTGTTACTACTAAGTTTAGTTTTAGCACTGTTGACTTGGTGGTTTTGGCAATTGTTTAATCAAATCAAGGCAGAGCAGAAAGGCGTAGAAGTATCTACATCTTTTAAAAAAGCGAGTTTAGGAAGTTTTATTTTGGCAACAATTTTAGGAAATACGGGTTTTGTTGGAATAACACTAACACAAGTGCTAACAGGACCAGAAAATAATGATTGGGCGGTATTATTTAGCGTCACAAATAATGTTGTTGGTACTTATGGAATTGCTGTCTTAATTGCCAGTTATTTTGGACAGAGAGCCACTGAAAATCATTGGTGGATACAATTACGAGATATAGCTACTGTTCCTAGTCTGTGGACGTTTTTCATTGGGTTAAATACCCAATTTGTGCAATTACCCGCAGTGATTGAGTCAGGTTTAGATCAGGCTGTGTGGGTGGTAATTGCTCTCGCTTTGTTGCTAGTTGGTTTGCGACTAGGAACAATAAAAGAATATCAAAATCTGGATATTGCCATTATAGCCAGTATTTTGAAAGTTTTGATTATTCCTTTATTAGTAGGATTAGGTGCGACTTATGCGGGTATGATTGGGGAACAGCGTCTAGTTTTGGTACTTATGTCAGGGACACCCACGGGACTTTCTGTACTGATTTTAGCGGAAGTTTACGACTTGGATCGGAATTTATTAGCCAGCAGCATTGCTTTAACCTTTATTGGTTTATTTTTAGTGCTACCTCTGTGGTTAATTTGGTTTGGCTAAATCTATAATTCAATATGATTCAGCGTAGTCTGGGTTGAGAAAACCCAATATAGGTGGTTAATTAACGGTTGGCTTTGACTGCTAAACCTCTCCCCGTTCACAGGAAGAACCTTAAATACTGTTGTTATCCTGTTTTTATTCTGTTTTTATTCTGTTTTTATTCTGTTAATCTTTTAATTTTGATTCTGACAATGAGCAACCGTGTTAAGATACTCTTGGGCATAATTACTGCCATTCCCATGGCTTTAGGCTTACCCGCAAAGGCTTTAGAAGTACAGATCATGCCTAAAAATCCCCAATTGGGAGATACAATTTCAGTATTAATTGAGGCGGATGATCAGAAAAGTCTTAGTAATCCTACGGTGACAGTTGGCGAAAAAAACTATCCAGCTTTTGAAATTGCACCCCGTCAATACCGTTCCTTTATTCCCACAACTCCCTTAGAAAAAGCTGGAGTGAGAACGATTAAAGTTTCCGAGGAGGGACAGGAACAAAAACTATCTATACAAGTGCGCGATCGCAAATTCCCAGTCCAACGCATCACTTTACCACCGGGTAAAGCTGGGGTTGGGGCGACCGAGTATGAACTCAAGCGAGTAGCTGAATTTAAAGCCCTCCAGACACCGGAAAAATACTGGAACGGTGTTTTTCTCACCCCCAACGCAGGGAGAACATCCACTAGATATGGTGTCCGTCGCTACTACAATGGTGTATTTGCGAATGATTACTACCATCGTGGACAGGATTACGCGGGAGCGGCAGGATCATCTGTCACAGCCCCTGCTGCGGGAAGAGTTGCTTTAGTGGGGACAGTATCCCAAGGCTTCCGGGTTCATGGTAACGTCATCGGCATTGATCATGGTCAGGGAGTAGTCAGTATTTTCATGCACCTGAGTCGTATAAATGTTCAAGAAGGTGATTTTGTCAAAGCTGGTCAAAAAATTGGTGCAGTAGGTTCAACTGGTGCATCTACTGGACCACACTTACACTGGGGTTTGTATGTAAACGGACAATCAATTGATCCATTACCGTGGAAATCCCAGGAAATTAAATGAACCTAATTCAATCACGGACTAATACAGGTGTATTTAAAGAAACTTGGCTATACAACATCCGTACATCAGGATTACGCATTCTCAGACAACCATGAGAAACAGCTGCTCCCACTAAATCAACATCTGGTGTACCATGAAAGCCAATTTCATTGCGGCCATCTGACCAAAAACCAATCCATCTATCCCCCAAAGGACTATTAGTACCACCGTCAAAGATAGCTCCTGTAATGGGATGTCGCCAAATGGGATGATGTTCCTTGTGGATAACTTGAAAATTGCCGGTGGGTGTTTCCCAACCCTTTTTACCAATAGCGATAGGGTAACTAGCTATTACCTCATCATATCGAGAGACATAAACACGGCGATCGCTTAAATCTACTACAACTTGGGTAGTGTCCGCCGCTGATACTGGTGGGCTTGTATTGTTAATTGTACCTGTAATACTAGCCAAACTTGACTGGGGTTGTTTCTGATCAGAATCTAAGTTAATTGTCCCAGCTTTTTGGGGAGAGGTAGGTACGGAAGCCGCAATTGCACTTGACCCAGTCACCAGTGAATCCTGCGGATAGACCCCTGTAGACCTGGAATAATTTAACTCCCCTGCTCCTGTTTTTCTTGTCGTTTGCAAGTGGACAGCTAGAGATAAAATTGCTGTACCAAAACAGAGAAACATGACCATACTCGCTAGAGATTCATTTCTTGCCATTGCTATCGCCTATTATTTCTCCCTGACATCTCCTGGGAACTAGTAACTGATGTGAATTTTACCAATTACCAATTACCAATTACCCATTACCCATTACCAATTACCCTATTTCCGTCTTTCAATTATAAACCCGTCACCCTTGGGGAACTTTTAATTAATTATCCAGTCAAATCGGGAAGAGTGATTTGATTTAAAGCCAATCCGATCCATGAGTCAATCCATTAGTGTATCCTGGTCAACAGTTGGTGCCACCTACCCAGCAGCATCGGTGCAAGTTGACAAACTCTCAAACCACGATCTTATTTTACGCTGTCAAGTCGGATTGCGTCCAGACCGTGCTGCCTTTGCAGAACTGCTACGCCGTCATCAAACCCAAGTTGATCGAGTTTTATATCATTTAGCCCCTGATTGGTCTGACAGAGCCGATTTAGCCCAAGAAGTTTGGATTCGTGTCTATAGAAATATTGGCCGATTACAAGAACCTACCAAGTTCCGGGGTTGGTTAAGTCGTATTGCCACTAATTTGTTTTATGATGAATTACGTAAACGTAAACGGGTGGCTAGTCCCCTCTCGCTAGATGCTCCCCGGAGTCTAGAAGATGGTGAAATGGATTGGGAAATTGCCGGTGATACACCAAGTCCAGATGAGCAAATGACTACTAGAGAATTTTATGAGCAGTTGCGAGAAGCGATCGCGGATTTACCTGAAGCTTTTCGGACTACTATTATCCTGAGAGAAATAGAAGGCCTCTCTTATGAAGAAATTGCCGAAGTTACCGGAGTTTCTCTAGGAACTGTGAAATCTAGAATAGCCAGAGCCAGATCTAGATTACAAACTCAATTACAAAGCTATCTAGATATATAATCTACATCATGTTTCCTCAATTCTCTGACAGAATTTAAGAAGTATTAACGACTGTCAGCGAAAATATATATTTTCTGCTACTGAGCAGCAAAAACGAATCAATGAGTAATATGGATATGCAAAAACGCGACTGTTTTGAGTTATTAAGTGCTTATCTGGATGGCGAAGTAACAGCTACTGAACGGAGGCAAGTCGAAGAGTGGTTATCAACGGATGCCTCCGTCAAGTGCTTATACAAGAGACTATTAAACCTTAGACAAGGGTTACAAAACATACCTGTTCCCCCAACTAATCAGTCATCGGAAACCACAATTGAGCAAGTATTGAAGCGTGTTAACCGACCCTATGACTTGGCCTGGATGTTTGCTGGGGCGGCCTTAGCAGCTTGTATTCTGGGTACAGTTTCCAGTTTATTCCCCGGTAACTCATCCAGAATACTACAGGTGGCAGAAACGACAGAATTAACACCGACCATGACACAGCCAGCAACCTCTGATTCTTCTCTAATGGTAGCTTTAAACAAACCAGTCATGGAAATTCCGAAAACAGCAATAGCCCCCAAATAAAAGCTAGTTAATAACCTCAATTAAATAAATAATTTATATAAATAAACTATAAATAAACCACAACTGCTCCACCAGCCATCAAGTGGTATACTTAATTTTGGGCTTTTTCCTGTTTGTAATCATTTTTACTCCCACTAATACTCTATTTTACTGCCAATTCCATAAATTTGACAATATTGGCATAAGTTTACCTTAGAGTATGCTAAAACAGTGATCACTACTAAAATAGCCATTAAGACGACGCAAACAGGACATAATGGCACTGTGGAGGTAAATATGACCAATGATCGCACAATTCAGGTTACTTTTGCTGTTGATTACCCAGAATTAGACGATAACAGACGACAAAAAATAGCCGTTAATCTACTGCGGGAATTGCGAGATTTAAATGAAGTGGAGAAAGCATATCTTAGCGAAGATATGTACCCAGAACCAGGAAGCAAACCAGGATTTGCCACTTTAATCGGATTTATTACAGCTAAAGTCAATATACAAAATATTAAAGGTTTTTTCAGCTTTTTGAGCGATCGCTTGGGAGATAAACCCATAAAAGTTAGTGTCAAGGTCGGTGATAAAGAAGTCATTATCGAGGCTAAAAGCCGTCAAGAACTGCTAGAAAGCGAAAAAATAGCAAAAGACCTATTAGCTGCAATGGGTGGTGACAATGGCTAAAAAAATAGCACTGCTGATTGGAGTTAGCGAGTATGGTGAAAATATCCCACCCCTATCATCTGCGCTCAATGATGTAGAGGCTATGGAACGAGTTTTAAAAAATCCGAACTTAGGAAACTTTACACAGGTAGAAAAACTACTCAACCCTAATTCAGAAGTTATGAGAATAGCAATTCTCAATCTGTTTAAAAATGCAGAAAAAGAGGACTTATTATTATTCTTTTTTTCTGGACATGGGATGATTAATGACGATAATCATCTCTATTTAGCAACTTGCAATACGGCTAAAGATAATTTTGAAGCTACCGCTGTAGATGGAAATTTTATTCAAGCGCAGTCGAGAAATTGTTATTCTAAACGACAAGTTTTAATTTTAGATGCTTGTTACAGTGGTGCTTTTGCTAATGGTTGGCACACAAAAAGTATTGGTGTAGATATCAAAAAACAATTAGGTGCAGAAGGACGAGTTGTGATGACATCTTCTGGTGCAACTCAAACTTCTTTTACACAAGAAGGTGCAACACTTTCACTCTATACTCAATATTTAGTTGAGGGAATTGAGACAGGTGCAGCAGATAATGATAGTGATGGTAAAATTCATATTCAAGAACTACACGCTTACGCTAAAGCAAAAGTCCAAGCTGTAAAACCTAATATGAAACCAGATATTATTCTGGATAAGGAAGGATATGATATTTTATTGGCTTATACTCCTAAAAATCCAGAAGTAGAGTATCGTAAATTAGTTGAAAAATATACTCAAAATGGTGAACTAAAAAAAGTTGCTATTTTAGTTCTAACAGAAAAACGGAAAACTTTGGGAATTACAGATGCAGTAGCCAAGGAAATAGAAAGAGAAGTTTTAGAACCTTTTCGGAGACGGTTAGTAAATTTAAAAAGTTACCAACAATATTTTGCAGAAGAAGTCGAGCAGAAATATCCTTTAAATGAACAAACTTTGAAGATATTAAAAGATTATCGCCAAGATGTTTTAGGTTTGAGAGATGAAGATGTAGCATCTATTGAGTTAGAAATTACATCTGGTAAAGAAGCAGAATATCAAAAACAGCGAGAAGCAGAAGCAGAAAAAAACAAATTTGGTTATCAGTTAAAAACTTTTGAGTTTGAAACCGCTGAGATAAGTTTAAAAAGTCAATTACTGGGTCTTGTAAGAAAACCGGAAATTAAATATATTCCTAAAAGTGGGAAGTATTTTACGGAAGACATAGGAAATGGTGTATTTCTAGAAATGGTAAATATTCCCGGAGGAACTTTCATAATGGGTTCTCCAGAAAATGAGGAAGGTTACGACAAATCTCAAAGTCCACAACATCAAGTTACAGTTTATGGGTTTTTCATGGGTAAATATCCAATCACACAAAAACAATGGCGAATTGTAGCGGCTTTACCCAAAGTAAACATTAATTTAGAACCTGAACCATCACAGTTTCAAGGTGAGAATTTACCTGTTGAGGGTCTATCATGGTATGAAGCCCAAGAATTTTGTGCCAGACTCTCGCAAAAAACAAATAAAGCCTATCGCTTACCTAGTGAAGCAGAATGGGAATATGCCTGTCGTGGAGGAACAACCACAGCATTCTATTTTGGGAAAACAATTTCCCCAGAATTAGCCAATTATGATAGTAAATATCAGGGAAAAACCACAGAAGTTGGAAAATTTCCCGCCAACCCTTTCGGTTTATATGATATGTGTGGCAATGTATGGGAATGGTGCGAAGACGGGTGGCATGAAGATTATATAAACGCCCCTGATGATGGTAGTGTGTGGCTAAATAATAGCAATAATAGACGAGTGCTGCGCGGAGGATCTTGGTTCATTCCTTCTGAAAATTGCCATTCCTCTTTTCGTTTTTATGCAGATGCCGGTTTTTGCGGTTGTAACCTGTTTGGTTTTCGTGTTGTATGGGGTGAATAATGAAAATATTGGCACTAATACCCAAAAATTTTAACCTCAGCAAGAAACTAACTACCCTCATGCTTGCAATTTTTCTGAGTGGGATTATTGTTAGCGGTGTGGTTTATTATAATATTCTGCTGGGAAATGCTGAAAATGAAGTAAATACACAAGCTAATTTACTGATTTCAACTGTGGACGCTATTCGGAAATATAACGCGGAGAGAGTGACTCCTTTATTAGAAAAGCAATCAGAAGAGAAAATGTTAATAGAAGCAATTCCTTCTGTTGCTATGGTCAAGGTATTTGATATTTTTACCAATGCTATTCAAGATAAGTATGGTGAATATCGTTATAGAAATGCGATGATTAACCCGACAAATATCAAGGATAAAGCTGACGAAAATGAGATCAAGATTATCGAGAAATTAAGCCAACAATATAAACCAAAGGGGAAAAATATAGCTGAAGGTTATCTCACCATGAATGGGGAAAACAAGCGCTATTTTTATACAGCCCGTCCTATCATAATTGAAAAGTCTCAAACTAGTTGCTTGAGTTGTCATACCAGTTTGGAAACATCTCCTCAATCATTACAGGCTTTATATAAACAAGGTGTATATACTGGTAATAACGGATTTGGCTGGGAATTAGATAAAGTTATCGGCACTAAAATTATTTACGTCCCTGCTGATAAAGTTGATAAAATTACCAAGCAAAATTTTCTGATCATTTTAGGAATTTTTATGGCGATTTTTGCTATATCCATATCGTTAGTCAATCTCTGGCTGAAACAACATATTGTTAGACCTCTTAATCAAATCACTCAAGTTGCAGAGGCCGTGAGTTTAGGCGACATGGATGCTAATTTTGAGAATGAATACAAGGATGAAATAGGTCGTCTAGCGGACGCATTCAGGCGTGTAAAAACGACCTTAGAAATTGCCATAAAAAGGCCGCGTTCCTAAATTGAGGTATCAACTTCGCTGAAATTAATTCTCAAAACTCTTACTTTTGCACTTCTGCGTGAGAAAAAATTATATCTAAATTATGCCACAATAGCGAGATTAGGTAACAGCATTAGGAGTTTTAATTGTGGAGTCCCCCCAAAAAACATCATACCAACCAGCCGCAATTGAGGAAAAATGGCAAAAAACATGGTTAGAACTTGGCTTAGACAAAACGCCTCAAGACCAAAATAAGCCAAAATTCTACGCGCTTTCCATGTTCCCTTATCCCTCCGGTAGCTTGCACATGGGTCACGTCCGTAACTACACAATTACAGACGTAATCGCTCGCCTCAAACGAATGCAAGGGTATCGTGTATTACATCCAATGGGTTGGGATGCCTTCGGACTACCCGCAGAAAACGCCGCCATTGATAGAGGTGTACCCCCTGCCAAATGGACATATCAAAATATTGCCCAAATGCGGCAACAATTACAACGTCTGGGTTTATCCTTAGATTGGGAATGTGAAGTTGCTACCTGTTCTCCTGATTACTACAAGTGGACACAGTGGATTTTTCTGCAATTTTTAGAAGCTGGTTTAGCTTATCAAAGAGAAGCGGCAGTTAATTGGGATCCCATTGATCAAACTGTATTAGCAAACGAACAAGTTGATAATGAAGGACGTTCTTGGCGTAGTGGAGCAATAGTAGAACGTAAATTATTGCGTCAATGGTTTTTCAAAATTACCGACTACGCAGAAGAATTATTAAATGATTTAGATAAACTCACAGGTTGGCCAGAACGAGTTAAATTAATGCAAGCCAACTGGATAGGAAAATCCACCGGTGCTTATTTAGAATTTCCGATTGTCGGCTTAGATGAAAAAATCGCCGTTTATACCACCCGTCCCGACACCGTTTATGGCGTGAGTTACGTCGTTTTAGCCCCAGAACACCCCTTAACTCAAGTGGTGACAACTTCAGACCAAAAAGCAGCGGTGGCAGCCTTTATCAAGGAAGTCAGCAACCAAAGTGAGTTAGAACGGACTGCGGAAGACAAACCTAAACGGGGTATTCCTACGGGTGGTCAAGTTATTAACCCCTTTACCGGGGAAGAAGTACCGATTTGGATTGCAGATTATGTACTCTATGAATATGGTACAGGTGCGGTAATGGGTGTACCAGCCCATGATGTGCGAGATTTCAAATTTGCCAAAGAACAGAATTTAGCAATTAAAGTGGTGATTGTCCCGGAAATTGGTGCAGAGGAAACTTTAAAATCAGCCTATACAGAAGCGGGCATTTTAGTTAATTCTGGTGACTTCAATGGGATGAATTCTATAGATGCAAAAAAGGCCATTATTGAATTTGCCGAACAACAAAACTTTGGTAAATTAAGAGTACAATATCGCCTCAGAGATTGGTTGATTTCTCGACAACGTTATTGGGGCGCACCTATCCCTGTGATTCATTGTCCCGAATGTGGAATTGTCCCCGTACCAGAAAAAGATTTACCTGTACAATTACCAGAAGAAATTGCATTAAGTGGCCGTGGTGGTTCACCTTTAGCACAATTAGAAAGTTGGGTAAATGTCACCTGTCCAACTTGCGGTACTCCTGCGAAACGGGAAACCGATACAATGGATACTTTTATTGATTCTTCTTGGTATTTCTTGCGTTATTCTGATGCCAAAAATGAAGAAAAGATTTTTGATTCTGGTAAAGTAAATGATTGGATGCCAGTAGATCAATATGTAGGGGGAATTGAACACGCAATTTTACATTTATTGTATTCGCGTTTCTTCACTAAAGTATTGAGAGATAGAGGTTTATTTAACTTTGATGAACCATTTCAAAAGTTATTAACTCAGGGCATGGTACAGGGTTTAACTTACATGAACCCGAAAAAAGGTGGTAAGGATAAATGGATTCCTTCGCATTTAGTTGATGCTAATAATCCTGTAGATCCGCAAACTGGCGAACCTTTACAAAAGCTATATGCTACCATGTCCAAATCAAAAGGTAATGGTGTTGCGCCGGAAGATGTGATTAATAAATATGGCATTGATACGGCGCGAATGTTCATTTTATTTAAAGCACCTCCAGAGAAAGATTTAGAATGGGATGAGGCTGATGTTGAGGGACAATTTCGCTTTTTAAATCGGGTTTGGCGGTTGGTTACAGATTACGCATCTGCGGGAGTTTGTCAGCAAAAAGTGGAAGTTGATAGGTTAAATAAAGCGGAAAAAGATTTACGTCGCTTCATTCATATTGCAATTCAAGCAATTACCGAAGATGTGCAGGATGAATATCAATTTAATACGGCTATTTCGGAATTGATGAAGTTAAGTAATGCGTTAACTGATGCTGATTGTCATAATTCCCCAGTTTATGGGGAAGGGATGCAAACTTTGGTGATTATGTTAGCGCCTTTTGCACCACATATTGGTGATGAATTATGGCAATTATTAGGGCATAAAAATTCTGTCCATACCCAACCTTGGCCAAGTTTTGATCCTGCGGCTTTGATAGTTGATGAAATTACTTTGGTAATTCAAATTATGGGTAAAACTCGCGGTTCTATTCAAGTTCCTGCAAAAGCTGATAAGGCAGAGTTGGAAAAATATGCGCGGGAGTCGGAGGTGGCACAGCGTTATCTTGAAGGAAAGGAAGTTAAAAAGGTGATTGTTGTTCCTGGTAAGTTGGTGAATTTCGTTTTGGGTTAGGTTTTTGGTTTGTAGGTTGGGTAGAACGAAGTGAAACCCAACTGAGGTACACCTTATGCGGGCAAGATGCCCGCACCACAAGAGTTTTATCATTACTGTACTTCATAATACCGGAAACTACTGAGGTACACCTTATGCGGGCAAGATGCCCGCACCACAAGAGTTTTATCATTACTGTACTTCATAATACCGGAAACTACTGAGGTACACCTTATGCGGGCAAGATGCCCGCACCACAAGAGTTTTATCATTACTGTACTTCATAATACCGGAAACTACTGAGGTACACCTTATGCGGGCAAGATGCCCGCACCACAAGAGTTTTATCATTACTGTACTTCATAATACCGGAAACTACTGAGGTACACCTTATGCGGGCAAGATGCCCGCACCACAAGAGTTTTATCATTACTGTACTTCATAATACCGGAAACTGCTGAGGTACACTTTATGCGGGCAAGATGCCCGCACCACAAGAGTTTTATCATTACTGTACTTCATAATACCGGAAACTACTGAGGTACACTTTATGCGGGCAAGATGCCCGCACCACAAGAGTTTTATCATTACTGTACTTCATAATACCGGAAACTACTGAGGTACACTTTATGCGGGCAAGATGCCCGCACCACAAGAGTTTTATCATTACTGTACTTCATAATACCGGAAACTACTGAGGTACACTTTATGCGGGCAAGATGCCCGCACCACAAGAGTTTTATCATTACTGTACTTCATAATACCGGAAACTACTGAGGTACACTTTATGCGGGCAAGATGCCCGCACCACAAGAGTTTTATCATTACTGTACTTCATAATACCGGAAACTGCTGTATAGTCGGCTTGAGCCGACTTTTGCTATTAGACTGGGAATTTATTCCCAGATGAATGATTGCTTGATCATATTGATCATATTGATGTTGGGTAACATAGGTTAACCCAACCTCGACAGTAAATCACTCTTTATCGGAAGAATCTGGATCAATTCAATTCTGATACTTACAGCATTTCCCGGTGTTATGAGGTACATATCTAGCGGGCAAGATGCCCGCACCACAAGAGTTTCATGATTTAACTTTGTACCTCATCAGAGCGGAAAACGCTGTATCTCTTTGAATTACTCCCCTTGAGCATTAATAATTCTCATGGCTTCAAGTTTCCAAACTTCTAGTTCTGGTAATTGTCCACGAAATTTTTTTTCTTCCTGCTCATAGGCATAAAATTCTAGGAAAGTTTGCCATGATTCTCTGGAACTTTGATGATCTCCCTCTGCTGCTTGCACTTGTGCTAGTAAGCAATAAGCTGGAGTATAATTGCTTTCTAATTTCAAACAGATCAGTAAATTTTGTTTTGCTTTGTCAAAACAATTTTCCTGAAAATATGCCCAGCCAAGGTTTTTATACAATGTAACTTCTATGCTTTTATCTCTAACCTTGGGCAAAATTGATTCAATGATCTTCACCGCTGCTGCACTATTTCCTTGCAGAATTTGCAACCTAGCTAAATTATTCGCAGCAGGATCAGCAGCACGATTTTGATATTTACTCGCAATCTGATAGTGGTAACAAGCACCATCTAAATTCTCTAACTTTTCATAAGCTGCTCCTAAATTATAATGAGCCGCTCCATAGTTTGGGTTAAATTCAACTGCTAATTCTAAATAGGATGCTGCAATTGTAAAGTCGTTATTTAGGTAATTTTTATGCCCTATTTCATTTAGAGCTTTCGCAATTTGTTTCCTTTCTTGTTCATGAAACTTGATGCGATTTAGTATCTGTTGCAAATCCTCTGATATGGGCTGATTAAAGGATAACAAATGCAGGATATATTCAGTAATATTTGATTCATTTTCATCCGTCATTATTGTTAATTCTTTTGTCGAGCCAGTTTTACTTTCACTCAGTAATTCCGGTTTGTATTTGGCAAATAATGTCACCAACTCTGACCGTTTATAGCGACGGCTATCAGAAGGCTCATTATTCAGTCCAAATTCCAGACATATTCTTTCAACATATTTTCTTACGGACGATTCTCCAATCTTCATAGATTGAGCTATATCCGCATCTGTTTCGCCCGCTAGTATCTTCCTTAATACGTTTTTGCGTCGTTCTGTGAGATTGTCAAATACGCGCTCAAACTCTTGTTCATTCATTCTTGGTTTAAATTGCATCAGTTTCATATTCACTGCTGTGACTATTTTATTTCAGGGTTAGGTTGTTGATTATGAGTCATAATTATGACTCGGATGAGAATGAAATCTACGTAAGTGTCAGAGAAATATAAATTTCTGGTTTGGGGTTGACACTTACAAGAAAATATGTCAGATTTATGATTATATTGTATATCACAAAATAAAATAAATTAAATTTTGTGACATACATGGGGGGGGAAAATGTTTCTATCACGAAAGTCAGTCAGATTCAAGATTCAGTAGAAGTTTTACTAGTATCGCAGATCAACTGGCTTTTGCATAGTCTCTAGCTTGAGATAATTTTCGTGTTTCAAATTGAAAATCAAGGTTGCCTACATCATGAATAAACACAAGTGCTTTTTAGGGTTAGCTATATTAGCTACTTTAGTCACGACTCCTGCTCAAGCGGAGTCAGTTTCTAGGAAAGCGGCCGACTTAATGGCTCAAAATTCTAACTCGACTGATTCAGTAGATCAAAACACTAATAATACTCAACCAGTCAACACCCCAGCATCCACATATAAGGGTAGTGATACTGATTCTAAGCTGTCTGCAAGTAACTATTTCGTAGCAGTTAATACATCGCTTGCTATAGAAAAAAATACTGTTTTTATTCCTCAGAATAGAACTATATCTCAGGATTAATCGGAGCTAGAGCCAAGGATGAATAACTACAGAAGCTGCTAATTTTTTCGATTCTTTTAGAATATATCCTAGTCGGATTATTAATGATAATTAGAGTGAGTATTGTCCTAGAATATCCTCATCAAAAATTAAGCAGACTTTACTCCTAAGTCCTGTAGAGAACTGTCGAAGAAATGTCTTGAGAAGCTGTTTTAAAATCCAAAGTATACATAAACCTCTCTTTACACTAGCATCTTTGATACCATTACCCACTCTATTCTTTCAATATTAAGCCCGTTGTTTAATTGTTAATAAAGATACAGGTAATGAATGGCTTGCTACGGTGATGGTGTATTTTATACCTTACTAAGTTGAAATTTGCTGTATATTTAAAAATCAAAATTCTGATAGTTAACAAAAATTCAAAAAAATAAGAGCAAAAAAATAGTCATGTTAATCAAAAAATAGTTTATGTATTGGGAACTTGGATTTGGATACTCTTAGTAAAGAAGCCGTTATTGATAAATGGCGGGAAAATCCTCAAAAACCATTGCATCGTTTGACAAACAGGAGCAAAATCATGAATCAAAATTTTACTGGGTATAATCCATCCATTAGCAAAAAGATCAAGACCGAGCAAATAGAACAAATAATTAAAGCGATTATAAGCGGAAAATATTCTTGGGCTTGTGTTTTGGTTTTACAATTTGCTGGCTACAACCCTACAGACTATATGCCCTATCGTACATATATCAGATTACTTAAAGATAACCGCTTGCTCGGTAATTCCCAGAAAAATCAGCCACCGGTGGAAAAAGTTGACAGGTTTGATGTCAAATCCTTGACTTTTTTTCAGACAAGAAAAGGGAAAGGTGAAATTTTACAAAAATAATTTATCACCCTCGTCCAGATTTTATTATCTATCCAATCACAATTTATCATCCTCAAATGCAAGCAATTCTCAAAGAAATTGTGTGGCATAAAAAACTGGAAGTTGTACAAATGCAACAAGATATGTCTTGGGCTTCCTTGCAACGTCAGTTAACTGCTGCTCCTACTGTGCGGGACTTTTTGACTGCTTTACAGCAGAGTGTTTATAAACCTAGTTTAATTGCAGAAGTGAGAAAAGTATCCCTTTATCAAGGTGTAATTAGACAAGATTTTGAACCAGTTACTATTGCTCAAGCTTATAAACGTGGAGGAGCATCTTGTATATCTGTTGTTACTGATCAAAAGTTTTTTCAAGGTGGTTTTGATCATTTGCGTGCTATCAGATATCGGGTAGCATTACCTTTACTCTGCAAAGATTTTATCATTGATCCTTGCCAAATTTATTTAGCGCGTTCTGCTGGTGCAGATGCGGTATTATTAATGGCTGCTATTCTTGCGGATAAAGACCTAAAAAACTTTTTACGAGTAATTCACTACTTAGGAATGAATGCTGTAATCCAAGTTCATAATTTAACTGATTTGGATAGAGTTCTCGAATTGGAAGATATACGGATAGTTTCCATTAATAATCAGAATTTAAGTGATTCAACCATCAATATTCACACCACTCAGGAACTATTAGCAGCGAGGAAATCCCAACTGCAAAAGTTAGGAATTTTAGTGATTAGTGAATCAGGAATAGAAACCCCTGATGATTTATCTTTAGTTGCTGAAGCTGGAGTGCAAACAGTAATTATGGGAGAATCTTTATTGAAAGAAAGTGATTTAGAAGTAGCTGTCAGAAATCTACTCCAATCTAAATTTCCCATTCATCATTAGGGTTTGCTAAGAGGTTGTTTTCAAAGCGGTCTAGGGGCGATGATAAATCGCTAATACACAAACTAAGTCCACTTGCGTGGACTATAACAAAGCTTTCCACCAATCACAATTACTAAGATACCATTCTACAGTTAAACGTAAACCTTGAGTAATGGTGACAGATGGATTCCAACCCAATTCTGTTTTTAACTTATTAGCATTAATAGCATATCTTCGATCATGTCCAGGTCTATCCTTAACAAAAGTAATTAATTTTTCCGCTGGATAGACTGGTAAATCTGGTGCTAACTCATTCATAATTTGACATAAATTTTGCACAAGGCTGATATTTTCAACTTCATTATTACCCCCAATATTGTAGTTTTCTCCTGGTTTTCCTTGATGAAGTACCAGATCTAAAGCTTGACAATGATCACCAACATATAACCAATCGCGGACATTTTTTCCATCCCCATAAACAGGTAATTTTTTACCAGTTAGAATATTAATACACATCAAAGGAATTAACTTTTCTGGAAATTGAAAAGCACCATAATTATTAGAGCAATTGGTGATAATTGTGGGTAATTTATAGGTATGATAATAAGCACGAACTAAATGATCACTTCCAGCTTTTGAAGCTGAATATGGACTATTGGGACTATAAGCTGTAGTTTCTGAAAATGCTGGTTCATCTGGGGTGAGACTACCATAAACTTCATCGGTAGAAACATGAAGAAATAGATAATTATGAGGTTGTGTTTTTGCTTCCCAATGTTGACGAAAAGCTTCCAAAAGAGTAAAAGTTCCCAGCACATTAGTTTGGACAAATGCAGCAGGTCCGGTAATTGAACGATCAACGTGAGATTCAGCCGCAAAATGAGCTATAGTATCTATATTTTCCTCTAAAAGTAGTTTTTCAACTAAAGAGCGATCGCATATATCTCCCTGGACAAAGCGGAAATTGTCTTTTGATGCAACCGAGGTCAAATTAGAGAGATTTCCAGCGTAGGTAAGAGCATCTAATACCACTAATCTATCATTTGGATAAGCTTGACACCAATGATGGACAAAATTCGTACCAATAAACCCAGCACCCCCAGTAACCAACAATCGTTTATTCATAAAATTTCCTAATTCCCTTATAAATACTTGCTTTTGACTTTAGCAAAAATTCTCTCTACAAATAATTTTGCTAATTGGATTTTTGTTAAATCTGGAATTTTAGTCGAGTAATTATTTTTATGATCAAAGAAATCATTGATTTCTGCTAAAATTACCTGTAAACGTTGAATAATATTGTCCTTTCTATATTCTGCTAAAACAGTTTCCGATAAAGTTGGTAATGTTGTTGCTTCTAGAACCTGTAAAATCTTGGCTAGATCATATTCTAAAGCATAACCAGCGATTTTATAACAATTAAAGCCCGGATCTAAATAATCAGATAATCCCCCATTGACACTAGAAAAGACGTGACAACCACAAGCTAAGGCTTCCATTGGTTGTAAACCAAATCCTTCACTAACTCCTTGTAATTGCCAATATTCCGCAGAATCATAAAGGTAAATTTTAGCACGATTAAATAAAACTGGTAAATTTTCCACATAACTATCAACAACCAAGACATGACATTTTTTTTTCAAAGCGGGAATTAACGACTTAATTAAATATTGAGAAGACTTCCGAGTTTGGACTAAAACATCAATATCTCGACTTTGATCTAAA
This sequence comes from Anabaena sp. FACHB-1391, assembly GCF_014696755.1. NCBI lineage: Bacteria > Bacillati > Cyanobacteriota > Cyanophyceae > Nostocales > Nostocaceae > Anabaena > Anabaena sp. FACHB-1391. The sequence goes on from NZ_JACJQS010000031.1 coordinate 17,262, forward strand.
TTAGTAAATTCCTCACTAATTTGATTTGGTAAATAATAAATCAGAGAATTTGGTGATTTTTGTCCCCAATAACCCAGGGTATTTCTACTAACCGTAATGATCGGAATATTCGCTGGTAGATTCATCTTATAACCGGCACTATGAGCATGATAAATCACATTATACCTTTGCAACTTAGCAGCCAATTTAGCCACATCAAATCCCCAGCTAATCACAAAAATGACATCATCTAAATTTTTGAAAATTTTCTCCTCTAATAAATCATCTAAAAACAACTTACCAGATTCTTTCTGACGATAAGTAACCACTTCAGCAGAGCAAAATTGTCGAACCAAATTAACCGTTTTCAACTCTGCCCAAAGACCACCACAAGCAAAATTACCATCTGTTCCTGGAAGCAAAAAATAAAGCTTTCTCATAATACTAAATATCTAATTTTACATTTTATAAATAAGAGTGTAAGTCAAGAATTTTCTTCTTTCTTCCTTCTTGCTTCGTGTTCTTCATTCCTTCGTGGTTCATTAACTCCTAACTCCTAACTCTTAACTCCTATTCCTCCCAAGATACCTTAACAAAATGACCTTCCTTCCCCCAAAAATCACGAGCAATAGTGATATTTTCAACAGCTAAATTAAAAGGAATAGAAGTTGTAATATAACGCTGAGTAAGCATTCCCATATCTGGTGCAAGTTCCGTTGCTGCTGTTGCTGCTAAACCTAAACCAATAAGCTGTTCAATTGGTCGAAATGGTAGTAGAAAAGGTACAGATGCCGCCAAGACTAAATTTAAAAGCATAGTTACAGATAGATTTGTGCCGCAGCGGGGATGTACAGCTAAATCCCATTCTCCACTGATAAGACGATGTTGAGCTAATGTTACTGCGCGTCGTAAATCACTAATATTCACATCACCATAGAGAAAAAATCCCTGTTCGGTAGACAAGCCACCTAATAATTGATCATCTAATTGTACATTAGTAGTTATTCCTAATCGAGAATAGGAGTTTTTAGTTTCTCCTAATACCCAAACAGTAGCGTGTTCTAAAGCGTGAACTTGACGTAAAAGCAGGATTTCCTTCAACCCAGGGACAAAATATAGCTGTTGGAGTAAATCAGTATCTTGACTGGGGTGAGGTGGGAGAAAATCAAAGCTAAAGGTAGAAGATTTGCCAAAATCAGAAGTATTCATCATCGAGTAATCTGAGTTTTTTTTAGGACATTGACGGGACTGAATCCCACTTTGCAAAGGTGATAATCTATTGTAGATTCTGCCCGCCAATGTTATATTTAACTATCTCTACTTACTTATTTAATAGCTAACAATTCCACATCAAAAAGTAAAGTAGAGTGGGGGGGAATTACGTTACCAGCACCTCGCGCACCATAACCTAATTCTGAAGGGATGATTAATTGACGACGGCCACCTACTTTCATGGTGCTTAGTCCTTCGTCCCAACCTTTAATTACCTGTCCTATACCGATTTTAAAGCTAAAGGGTTGATTGCGATCGCGTGAGCTATCAAATTTAGTCCCATCTTCTAAAGTGCCAGTATAGTGAACTACAACGGTTTGTCCTGGTTGGGGAGTTGCACCAGTTCCCTCTTCTAGTTCAACATATTTTAGCCCAGAAGGGGTAGTAACAGCATTGGCTGGGGACATAGTATTTTTCGCTCCTGGAGTATTGTTTTCTTGAATGATAGTGGTGGTTGGTTGTGTTGAAGGCGATGCATTACCGATTGCAGCATTTTTTTGACCGCTAATTTGAGTAAATACTAAAACGCCAACACATACCAGCATGAACACCACGCTGAGGAAAATTCCTTTCAAAATCAGCCCTCTCTGTTTTAATTACTGGTAATCAGATTACCGACAGAACACAAATTAGTGTAAATCACAAAGGACATTTTAGCGCCACAGTTTATTTTCCAAGTCCCGAACTTGACGCTCTAACCTGTCAATTCTACCCCGTAGTTCGTCCACTTCTGACTGACGCGCAACTCCCAAATCCTGCATCACATTTCGCACTTGTCGTTGCATTTGCTCATCCCAACCGCCTTGTTCGGACTTTAACTGATGAACAAGATCATCCATGACGGCCTTAGCTTGATCAGGATTGAGTTTACCATCCTTTACCAGTTCATCACTAACTTGCTTAAGTTTATCTGCAACTAAAGAAGTTGTGCCAATACCCAACATCATTAGCTGTTCCAACCAATTGTTACTATCCATACTCCCTTCCTCTGACTTATTGCTAAATGAACTAACGGTTTGGAATTAACCAGGCCATGCTAAAAGCTTAGTAATTCTAGCCTACACATTTATTTTCGCAAATTTAGCAGCAGCAGCAATTAGGAGGATAAATACACAAGTCTCATTTTTAATTTTCTGTCCACCCGTGCATTGGTGCTACAGCTTTAGTTACTAACTCAATCATATCTGGGGGAGCTTCCGAAAGCATAACACTAGGATAAACAGCAGTTCCCCAATGAGGATGTACAAGGACATGGCATTTATTTTCAATTGCGGGATATTTTAGTAAGGCTTGTGCTGCTGCTGTATCATCATGGGGAAATAAACCGGAATGAGATAGTAATGGATAACCTGTGCGGGGATCTATCAAGTCCGTTAAATATCCGCGATCGCGCAAATTAAATGCTACATCGCAACCAAACCGCATAAATTTTTCCCGCAGTTTTTCTTTTTCTTTCTCCGTTTCTGCGGTCATTTCCTCCAGAGGATATCGTGATTGTTGCAAGACAAGCACCACCCACAAAAACTGTTGTTGTTTCCAGTCTGGTAATATCTGTTCACAGTTGGCACAGATATATGGACTGGGAGTATGAATCGAAATCTCTACAGCTTGTCCTGTTTTGCCAACTAAATGAATAGGACAGCTAGGTTGGGAAATACAAACTTTTGGAGAATACACCACATTAATTTGGGTTTATAAAAGTTTTTTAATTTATCTTTGCTAAAAATGATAACTCCTAAATCTACAGATAAATCATCTATTTTTGCGAATAAGTAGAAGACGACAATTATTTATTTTCCTATTTCTCTGATTTCTCAGTTTGAACATGAGTAATTTATTTTCATACCCATTTTAACTAATTTATACCAAAATCACAGGTCACGGCTGAGATTTTGGTCTCAATACATAATATAATGTTCATTTGATACTTGTTACTTGTATAACTGCAAACCCCACTCCTGACACGGAGATTGGGGTGCTGGGAAATCGTCATTAATTCACCCCTTTTTTTGAGACTGGGGAAAAATCAATGATCATGGCAACAATAATAGATAAAGGAACATGAAAAAAATAATCCCGTTGAAATTGTTCTTCTTTGACTGCTGCTAAAAATTGGTTAATCAGATGATCAGTAGGTTTTTGATCATATATAGAATCCCAGATTATTTGTAAATAATCATCTTTAATTTTGACAATAAACCCTAAATATTTTAAAGCTTGAAATCCTAAATATAGGCTTTGTTTACTAATACCCAGTCTGGCTAAGATTTGCATACAACTAACAGATTTATTTGTGCGACTCAGATATTTAGCAATACCTACCAAATTTAACCAAATATCTCTGGGTTCTTGATTATGGGTTTTTCTCCAAGCAATAACTAATTGTTGTTGATGATCAAGAGATTTTTTGAACCATAACCGTAAATCCTCCCAATTAGTAGGACAATCTTTCATAATTAATAATGATTTTTTATCTGTCATTTCCTGTAAATTTTCCAGATTTCTCGCGTCTACAATTGCAGGAAAATTATGATTTTTTATTTCATATTCAACATGAGAACGAACCGCAATTAATCTAATTTCATAGCGTTTTTTAAAACTATTAAAATCAATTTCTGCAATACAATCACATCTACCAATAGGTAATTCTTCTTTATAATGTCCCCACCAAATACCTGGAAAAGCATTATTAGTAGAATCATCTCGAATACTAAAATCTGTTTTAATATATTGTACTTTCTTGCCTTGCAAATCCTGTTGATTTTTATGCCAAGAATTTTCAAACCAACAATTTTTAATTAATAATTTGGGAATAGGATTTCCCATACCACAAGGTTCTAAAAGTTTTAGTTCTAAAAATAAATCTTTACCTAAATCTGCAACTGTCACTACTAAATCAGCTTCTACCGTTACAGTCAGATTAATTCCTCCTAAAGATTGCCGTAATTTCTGATTAATTGCGGCCGTAAATAAAGGGATATTTTCTACTAATAAACTCAAACCTGCTGCGAAAGGATGTCCACCAAAACGATGTAATAAATGGGCTTGTTCTTGAACTAATTGATATAAATCAATGTTATTCACAGAACGTGCCGAACCTCGCGCTATAAATTGGCTAGAATCTGCCTCGCTTTCCTTTCCTTCTGTGCTTAACAAAATTGTCGGACGACCTGTTTCCTGGGCTATTTGGCCAGCCACCAGACCTAAAACTCCAGCAGACCATTGAGAATCTTCTAAAACAATAACACTAGTAGTTGATAAGTCTAATTGTGCGAGTTTTTTAGTAACTTGTGCTTGGACATCTTTTTGTAAAGACTTGCGACGGGAATTAGCTAATTCCGTTTCTTCTGCAAGTTTTTGACAACGTTCAATGTCTTTACTCGTCAATAATTCCACACAAAAACTAGCGTCACCATGAATGCGACTAATAGCATTAATTCGCGGTCCCAAACCAAAGGAAATATCTGTAGGGCGATCGCCATTTTTCTGGCATAATTCTAGTAATTTACCCACTCCTGGCCTTCTTCTGTCCGTTGGTAATTTTTGATAATCTGTGTGTAATTGTTTAATTCCCAATTGTGCTAAATAACGACAATCTCCACTTAATTGCACCAAATCTGCAATTAATCCTATTGCTACTAAATCTAATAAATCAGTTAAGGGATTTTCGGCAATATCTGGTAAACTTGCATATAAAGCCTCCACCAATTTATAAGCAACCGCGACACCAGAAAGATGAAACAAAGGATGTTCCTGTGGTAAATAACGAGGATTGATAATTGCGACTACTGGAGGACGTTCTGAAGGTAATGTATGATGGTCTGTAATAATAACATCTATCCCTAAACTTTGGGCATAAATAACTTCTGAAATATTCGTACTTCCCGTATCACAAGTAACAATTAACTTACAACCTGCCTTGGCTAAAATATCAATTCCCGACTTATTTAAACCATGAGATTCTGTGAAACGATTGGGAATATAATAACTTAATTGACGATGTTGTAGAAAAAATTCACCCAAACCATCCCATAATACCGCAGTGGAAGTAATTCCGTCCGCATCAAAATCTCCCCAAATAGCAATTTTTTCTCCTTTTTTTCCCGCAGTTATTAACCGTTGCACAGCCAAATTTATTTCCTGTCCAAATTCCCGAAAATCAGCACTTTGATAACCTTGATAATCAATAAAAGCCGCCAATTTTTCCTCAGATTTAATATCCCGTTGCCAAAATAATTGAGCAGCAAAATTACCATTTATTCCCGGTGCGGAGCGTTTCACCAATTCAATAAACCAACCAGGGGGTTTTTCCGTTGTTTTTAAAATCCATTCCATTTTGGTGCTAAGATGCAAATAAGAATTAAGTATTAAATTAAGTATTAAATTAAGTTTAAAGTGATACTTCTGCAATATTTTCTAAGTTAGGAAAATGCTGGTTAATATTCATAGTTATTTCCTTGTTTTTTTGACGGTGACAACGCACAGCAAATTGACAAGATTCACAGATTTGATCAGATTCTTGAAGCGGTAATGGTGTATTATCTTCATAATCTTTGACCCATTTTGTCAGGTTGTTTAATAATTGATTCAATTCCTGTGCTGTTTTTCGATGTTGTTGTGCATTATAAGTGAATTTGATATTTTTAGTTTGCCTTTTTGATTGTACAAACCAGTAAGTCATGGAAATATTTTCTAATAAATAGTTGCTAGTTTCTGCTAATATATACATATACAGTTTTGTTTGCCAATTTTGGGCTAATATTTCTGGTTTTGGTGGTTGGGGATAGGTTTTCCAGTCGAGAATTTGGGCTTGATTTTGATCAGTAATTAATAAATCATAAATAACTGTGAGTAGGTAGTCTCCAATTTGCAAAGTTCGATAATGTTCACTTTCTCGAAAAGTTTGATTATGATGATTATTAATATTAGTTGTAAATATTTCCGGGGCAATTTTCGTAAAATCAGTCATCCAATTTTGTAATTGAGGATTTGCGTTTAACAAATTATCAATGGATAAACCCATTTCTCGCTGCTGCATAAGTAAGTGGAAACGACTACCCAAAATTTGATATTCTTCCTTTTGAGGGTCTATGGGTGTGTTAAGTTGTTCTAAATAGCTATATTGGAATTTGCGAGGACAAACTGTGAGTAAATTCAAATGTCCTTGGGAAAGACGGAATATAAAAGTAGAAGTTTTTAGCATGATTCTTTTGTTATGTATTATGGGGTTGAATATTACTTATTACTTAGTTTGAAAAATATTCTGCACCATTTTCTTCTCCACCCTATTAGCAGCAGCATCTAATTCTATCACCTCACTATCAGTCAAAAACCAACCTAAAGCCCCGATATTCTCTTTTGCTTGTTCCACATTTTTAGCCCCAGGAATAGGAATTGTGCCTTTACTAATACACCAATTAATAGCCACTTGAGACATAGTTTTATCTCTCATATTTGCTATTTCTTGCAAACAGCCCAAAAGCGGTTTCATTCCTGGTAATAACTGCTTGCATAAAAATCCCCGAATACCTTTAGGAAAACTCCCATTTTCTGAAAACTTACCTGTTAATAAACCCAACCCTAAAGGACTATAAGCAATTAATCTAATTCCCAAATCATCACAAACTTCCTTTAAACCTAATTCCGTGACTGGATAAGTAGATAAAAGTGAATATTGTACCTGCAAAGTTTTAATAGGTATTCCTCTTTCCTGAAATCTTTTATGCACCCATTTAAGTCTTTTTGTGCCATAATTAGACAAACCCACACCTTTAACTAAACCTTGCTCATATAAATCTGCTAAACCATCTAATAAACCCACTTCTTGCCAAGGTGCATAATTAGCTGTAGACCAGTGCATTTGCACCAAATCAACATTTTTACCTAATCTTTTTGCCGAGCTATGACAAGCTGATATAATCGAGTTTCTAGTCCACCTCCAAGGGTATGCAGCCAACTTAGTCGCAATGCAAATATTCTCTTTATTTATTCCTGGATATGCTTGGGAAAATCTGCCTAAAAGTAACTCACTGCGTCCTTTTAATTTGCCAGTACCGTAGGAATCACCTGTATCAAATAATGTGACACCACTGCTAACACAGAGATTAAATACCTCTTGCAACTGGTTATCCATGCTCTGATTATATCCCCAAAGTAATTGATTTCCCCAAGCCCAAGTTCCGCAACCCATGGGAGGTAGATTTAGTAAATAGTCGGTTTGCATAATTTAATTAAGATAGGAAAATTTTTGTATTTATTATAAAACTAATTATTCACGAATCACGCCAATTTTTTACACAGTAAATTTTTATTTTAATTTAGTATAAAATTCTGACAGATCCGAAAATAAAAAACCAATGACCATTATTATTTGTCCGGGAATTCATGCACCAGAATTAACTAAAAGTTTTATCCAAGAGTGCTTAAATAAAGACCAAGAAAGTTTGGATATGGGAAAGCCCACAGATATACTAATTTTTCCGGGAGAAGGTTATTTAACTTTATCAACATTTCATATTTTACATTTTTTGCGCGATCGCCTCCGTGATAAACTAGAATCTCCTCTTATATTCTTATGCTTTAGTGCTGGTGTAATTGGGGGTATAGGTGCCGCTACAGGGTGGCAACTTTTGGGAGGTCACGTTCAGGCTTTTATTGCCATTGACGGTTGGGGAGTCCCTCTAGGGGGCAACTTTCCCATTCATCGTTTAAGTCATGATCATTACACCCATTGGACTTCAGCTTATCTCGGTATAAGAGAAAATAACTTTTACGCAGATCCAGCAGTTGACCATCTATCAATGTGGCACTCCCCCCAAACAGTCCCAGGGAAATGGGTAAACCCCCCCGCTGGGTTCTCTCCACCCAAAAACTACCTTACCGCCTCTGAATTTCTCAATTTCATATTACAACAGTATCACAATAAATAGTGATTATTTGAGGAATTACGAAAAATGCGACCGAAGAGCTTATTGTTAATCAAGAGTAATTCATCTGGACATATCCCTTTTTTTTGCCCATAGCCTTGATTATGTTATGCGTAATTACATCAATTGTTCTCCAAATTTAAGTATCTAATGCTGCCCACTAAATCTACTACTATTAATCACGGATTTGCCGCACTGGTAAAAAATAGGGGCTTTATGCTCCTGTGGATTGGGCAACTGATTTCCCAATTGGCAGATAAGGTATTCTTTGTATTAATGATTGCCTTACTCAAACTCTATTTGCCCGTTAATGGTGGAGGAGAAGACGGACGTTTTTATTTGTATATGGCATTTACCGTCCCTGCCATGTTGTTTGGTTCTGCTGGTGGTATTATCGTTGACCGTGTACCAAAAAAACTGATTATGGTCGCTTCAGATGCGGTGCGTGGGGTGTTAATGCTCTTAATTCCCTTCCTACCGCGAGAATTTGCCATTCTCCTATTCTTCACCTTTTCTATCTCCACCGTTACCCAGTTTTTTGCCCCCGCAGAACAGGCTGCTATTCCGCTTTTGGTCAAAAAAGAAGGTTTAATGGCTGCCAATGCCCTATTCAGCAGCACAATGATGGCTGCGTTAATTATTGGCAATGCCGTGGCCACTCCTATGTTAAATTGGTTTGAAAGTTTTAACAAGGGTTTTGGTAAAGAATTGGTAGTTGGCTGCTTATACCTGCTTTCTGCCCTGATCATGATGCCCATTCATTTTCGAGAACACAGACCTAACCAGGAAACAGCCCCAATTAATCCCTGGGCTGAATTTATGTTAGGACTACGCTATCTCAAACAAAATCGGCTGGTATGGAATGCTATGCTGCAAATTGTCACCTTATACTGCGTATTTGCCGCCCTGATAGAATTAGCCATTGGCATGGCAGCCAGGTTACATTTAGCACCGGAAGAATTTAGCTCTTTTGTGGCTGCCGCTGGGGTGGGTATGGTTATAGGTGCGGCTATTTTAGGGCATTTCGGCCATCGTTTACATCATAAACCCTTGCCTTTAATTGGGTTTATAATTATGGCATTCTCTTTAGGCTTATTCATTTTTATTGACAACCAACCCTTAGCATTAGGACTGTGTATTTTCTTAGGTGTAGGTGCTGCTTTTGTTAACGTGCCAATGCAAACCTTAATTCAACAACAAACACCACCAGAAATGCACGGTAAGGTCTTTGGCTTTCAAAATCATGCCATTAATATCGCCCTGACCGCACCTCTATTAATTACAACCAAGTTAGTTAATGCCTTTGGTTTATCTGTTGTATTATTGGGAATGAGTGTAGTTGTGGGAGCTATCGGTATCTGGTCCTGGCAAAATACTCGCAAAGTATTGCAAGATGTAATCTAAAGTTGTACAATCTTAATCTATTCTCATCGCATCTCAATTTATGATCTGTGAGAATTTTTAAATTAAAATCAAGTCTTAAATACAAAATCTAAGCGTTAATTTTAGTTATACCTTGAGGCCTAAACCGTGCTTTCGTCTTCTTCAATCAGCCCCCCAAAATCTGAAAATCACAACCAGTCTCCTGTCTCCCCAAATTCCCCAGTTTACCCCCAACGGACTTCTGGAGGTTTCGCGCTCATAGATAGTCTTATTCGTCATGGTGTTGAGCATATTTTTGGTTATCCCGGTGGCGCAATTCTACCTATTTATGATGACCTCTATAAAATAGAAGCAGCGGGTACTATTAAGCACATCTTGGTCAGACACGAACAAGGAGCATCCCACGCGGCTGATGGTTACGCCCGTGCTACTGGTAAGGTAGGAGTATGTTTTGGTACTTCTGGACCAGGGGCAACCAACTTAGTGACAGGTATCGCTACAGCTTACATGGATTCTATACCCATGATTGTAGTCACAGGACAAGTACCACGAGCCGCAATTGGTACAGATGCTTTTCAGGAAACAGATATTTATGGGATTACTTTACCCATTGTTAAGCATTCTTACGTAGTCCGCGATGCTAAAGATATGGCGCGGATTGTAGCTGAAGCTTTCCACATTGCCAGCACAGGTAGACCGGGACCTGTTTTAATTGATGTGCCAAAAGATGTAGCGTTAGAAGAATTTGATTATGTTCCTGTAGCACCAGGTTCGATTAAATTACCGGGTTATCGTCCCACAGTCAAGGGAAATCCCCGCCAAATTAATGCCGCCATTCAATTAATTCGAGAAAGTCGTCGCCCTTTGTTGTATGTTGGAGGAGGAGCGATCGCTGCCAATGCCCACGAAGAAGTTAAAGAACTGGCAGAATTATTTAATATCCCCGTCACCACTACCTTAATGGGTATCGGTGCATTTGATGAACATCATCCCCTCTCCTTAGGAATGTTGGGAATGCACGGCACGGCCTACGCAAATTTTGCTGTTACAGATTGTGATTTATTAATTTGCGTTGGTGCGAGATTTGATGACCGAGTTACAGGTAAATTAGACGAATTTGCCTCTTTAGCCAAAGTCATTCACATTGATATTGACCCCGCAGAAGTCGGTAAAAACCGCGTTCCCGAAGTCCCCATTGTGGGGGATGTTAAAAACGTCTTAAAAGACTTATTACGGCGATGTCAAGACGCAAATAGTAAAGCCACACCTAACCAAAATCAAGAATGGTTAAACTTAATTAACCGTTGGCGACAAGATTACCCTTTAATTGTCCCCCATCACGCCGATAGTATTTCTCCCCAAGAAGTAATTGTCGAAGTTGGTAGCCAAGCTCCGCACGCATTTTATACCACAGATGTCGGTCAACATCAAATGTGGGCAGCCCAATTCCTCAAAAATGGTCCAAGACGCTGGATTTCTAGTGCCGGTTTAGGCACAATGGGGTTTGGTGTCCCTGCGGCCATGGGTGTGAAGGTGGCATTCCCGGACGAACAAGTGATCTGTATTAGTGGTGATGCCAGTTTCCAAATGTGTTTACAAGAATTGGGGACTTTAGCACAATATGGAATTAATGTCAAGACCCTAATTTTAAATAACGGTTGGCAGGGAATGGTGCGACAATGGCAAGAAGCCTTCTATGGTCAACGTTATTCGTCTTCCAACATGGAAGTAGGAATGCCTGATATTGAGCTTTTAGCCCAGGCTTATGGGATCAAGGGGATGGTAATTACTAAGCGGGAAGAGTTGGCAGATAAAATTGCCGAAATGCTGGCACACAATGGACCTGTCATTGTCAATGTTCATGTAACCAGAGATGAAAACTGCTATCCCATGGTAGCCCCTGGTAAGAATAACTCCCAAATGGTTGGTTTACCTCAACAAACACCAAAAACCGCTGTGGAATCAATTTCTTGCAGCAATTGTGGTACACAAAACCAAGCTAATCATAATTTCTGTTCTGAGTGCGGGACTAAATTGTAATTAGATAAATTGTAATTAGATTTTATAGAACGGTAAAGCACATTGCGCTTTACCCTGTTCTAGTCCTGACAAGTAGAAAATTATCTGCGGTGAACTTCCCTATTCCTGTACATAACTAGGACGGGAAGTGGTGGTTAATAGACTCTAGACATATTTTGCCTAAGTTCTAATTGGGCAGCTTTTCATGTATTGAATGGATCTTCTAATATATAAGAGAATAATTGCTGTAATTTTATAGATGTAGGTTGGGTTAACCTAAGCAAACCTAACATTATCAAAGTTTTTGTTGGGTTGCACTAGCGATTAAGCAAACACACAGTTTTTTATCATCTGTGGTAAATGTCTTTTAAATTAATATTATGAATATAACATGAATCAAATTTATACAACGGATGTGTTAGTTGTCGGTGGTGGCACAGGTGGAACTGTGGCCGCTATCCAAGCAGCGCGGAAAGGTGTAAAAACCATCCTAGTGAGTGAATTTGCCTGGTTAGGAGGAATGCTTACCTCTGCGGGGGTATCTGCACCCGACGGCAACGAATTACAAGCCTTTCAAACAGGTTTATGGGGTGCTTTTTTACAAGAATTGCAACATAGGCAACCAGGAGGATTAGATCATAGTTGGGTCAGCTTTTTTAGTTATGATCCGCGCATAGGTGCAGAAATATTTGCCGACTGGGTGCGAGAATTACCTAATCTTCAATGGATTTCCAGAAAAGTTCCTTTAGAGGTTTTGCGAACAAAGGACTGTATTACAGGTGTACGCTTTGCTGACTTCACCGTCAACGCCAAAATTATTCTTGACGGCACAGAATTAGGAGATTTATTAGCTTTAGGAGAAATACCATTACGTTGGGGTTGGGAATTACAGTCAGAATGGGGAGAACCCAGCGCACCCGCAAATTTTAACTCCCTGACCCAAACCTATCCAGTGCAAGCACCCACTTGGGTAGTAGTAATGCAAGATTTTGGGAACAATATCGCCCCAGAAATTTCTCCAGCCCCTAACTATGATCCATCCCAGTTTACAGGAGCTTGGGATGACTATGGTCCAGAAAAATTTTTGAACTATGGACGCTTGCCCGGCAGTCGATTTATGATTAATTGGCCTATTGCGGGCAACGACTACTGCCAAAATGCCAATCGGTTGCTAGATGCAGGGGTGAAAAAGCAGGAATTTGTGCGAGAATGTTGCTGGCACAGTCAGAATTTCGCTCATTTCATTCAAACTCAGTTTGGTAGGCGTTACGGATTAGCTGCAAACCTTTTTCCTCATGCTAATTCCGCTTTTGCCCTTCATCCCTATTATCGGGAAAGTCGCCGCTTAGTAGGCTTAACAACTGTTTGTGAACAAGATATTCTGCCTTTAGCTAACAGTAAAACCGCACCACCATTTCATGATGCCATCGCTGTCGCTAACTATGCCAACGATCACCATTATCCAGGTGTTGAGTTTTTATTGCAACCTAAATCTATCCGTTGGGGTGGAAGATGGACAGGAACACCCTTTACTATCCCCTATTCCGCGCTCATCCCCGCCAATACAGATGGTTTTCTGGTTTGCGAAAAGAACATTTCCGTTTCCCATATTGCTAATGGGGCCACCAGACTCCAACCTGTGGTCATGGGAATTGGTCAAGCCGCCGGTATGGCAGCTGCTATGAGTGTTGTGCTAGGATGTCAGCCCAGAGATTTACCAGTGAAGAGTTTGCAGGCTGCATTATTGACGGATGACTATGCACCAGTCTTAATTGTTCCCCTGTTTAACTTATCAACTGATCATCCTGATTGGTTACACTGGCAAACTTATTATTTAGACCACCCAGAAGCTTATCCTGCTGATGGTAATTGTCCTTGTATTTTGGACCAGACCGATAATAAATTCAACCTCAACTGCTTTACAGGGAAATTTAAACGGCTGGACGAGCAAAACTACCAATTCAATATCACAGAAAAAACCAATTTAACGACGACAAATTGGCAGCTTGTGGCATTGCGATCGCATATAGACCAGCAATTACAAACTCTTCCCTCAGCAAAAATACTCAAGATTTGGGGGCGGCCAAATCCCTCTGGGAATTGGTTACTTGTTGAGCATCTTGAAGAAGTATAAAATTAACTTTTATTCAGTAAAATACAATACTTTTTTGCAAATTTTCCGGATAGACATATAAATATCAAGGATTAATGAAGTAGAGAGTTCTAAAATAGACATCTACTATGCGTGCTGCCATTTCACTTTTAGTATCGAGTCTGGTATTTGGCTCCTTAGCTTTTAACTGCGAAGCAGTACAGACTCGTTTTTCCACTCTGTCTAGGCTCAAGTCCGATTACCAGCCTTCACCTTTGACCAACGAGAGTTTCACTTTTGGTGAAACGAAGTTCAACCTGGCTGATAACTCTAAACCTAGTCCTAATGACCCACAAACGCCCAATCCTCATCGAGGTAGTGGTCGCAGAAGTCTAGATGGATAACTGGGAGTATTGTCAGTTCTGTTATTTAACAGGTAGTTAGATATTAATACCTGCCAACGATCAAGATGATATTACCGGATTATCAGACAATTAATTCTGCCTACCACTTCTTGTATTGAGACGACATAGACATTTACAGCACTACACTTGTGGGATTCTATCGTCGATAAGTTTCTCTTGTACTGACACTAGATATAGCTAGTTACAAGCACTATATCTTTGATCAGTTATATAGCTCTTCAGCACCTAAGCTATAAGTATTTCAATTTCTCTGCTAAAAACATAGACAGTTACAGCACTTCATATCGACAGAAAATTGTTCACTATTTCATCAAAACATCCGGTAATTACTTACCCTCTTAACCTGTATTCCTCTTAATCAGGAATATAGTTAATCCTTGTCTCTTACAAGAATGTCTCATTAACTTTAGTTTTTGTCCAGCACCACAGGCAACATCTAGACTCGAGAGTTGTACTTGGTGCATAAGGTTAAAAGCTATCAGTCGTGAAAGGAGACATTCCCCTCAAGTGATGGATAGATCAAGTTATTTTGTCGAGCTTACTAACTCGCCTGAATTTTGACAGCCAAAAAAATGGAAAATGTAAATCATTCATCAAAATCTTTACCTGTTAACCGGGGCGCATAGTTTATTTTATGGCAATACTTGTAATAGTCGCCCTTTTAGCCTTCTATATGGCCTGGAATCTGGGTGCAAATGATGTCGCTAATGCCATGGGAACTTCTGTGGGTTCTAAAGCGATTACACTCACACAGGCAATCATTATGGCTGGGGTGTTAGAGTTTCTTGGTGCTGTCTTATTTGGACAAGAGGTAACATCTACCTTGGGAACAAAAATTGCTGATCCAGCTTTATTTGCTACGACACCACAAACTTTAGTCATGGGCATGATCTCGGTACTCCTGTCGGGTGGAATATGGCTACAAGTTGCCACATCCAGGGGTTTACCTGTATCGTCGTCTCATGCCATTGTCGGGGCGATCGCTGGCTTTAGTTGGGTATCATTAGGAATAGAGGCAATAGATTGGTCGTCTGTCGGTTTAATTACCATTGGCTGGATTTTAACACCCATAATTAGTGGTGCAATCTCCGCTGGTTTATATGGTCTAATTCGACACTGGATTTTTAATCAACTTCATCCCCTGTCCCAGTTACAAGAATGGACTCCCTGGTTAAGTACATTGCTATTGAGTATATTTGGTGTTATTGTTCTCCCCACAATTACTCAACCTTTCAGCCAGTTTTTACTTACAGAGAGAAAATTGAATATTCCTCCTCACGATATTACCCTATTCATCACTGGAATGGCTGCAATAGCCCTGACTTTGATCAGTTGGCGAGAATTAGCAAATAGTCAAATTGACAATCAAATTCAAGGTTTATTTGCCAAATTTCAAGTTATCAGTGCTTGCTTTGTCGCATTTGCTCACGGTTCTAACGATGTTGGTAATGCGATCGCTCCCCTGGCAGTAATTTACTACATCAATCAACAAGGTAAAGTCCCTAATGATCAACTCACTATTCCCCTTTGGATTCTGCTTTTAGGTGCTGTGGGAATTGTGGCAGGTTTAGCAGTTTGGGGAGAAAAAGTTATTACCACCATTGGCAAAAATATTATTTCCTTAGAACCTAGCAGTGGATTTTGCGCCGAACTGGCCACAGCAATGACAATTTTACTAGCTTCCCGTTTAGGTTTACCCGTTTCCACTTCCCACGCCCTTGTCGGTGGAGTTGTCGGTATTGGACTGGTACAAAATCTTCAAGCTATCAAACTTTCCACTATCCAAAATATTGCCGCCGCCTGGTTAATTACAGTCCCCATCAGCGCCGCCATGAGCGCTATTATCTTCACTATCGCTAATAGATAATAGATAATAGGTAATAAGTAATAAGTTAATAAATAGGAAAATTCTTCCTCCTCGACTTCAGACCCCACCTGTAAATTCTTGAATTTTGCCACACCCTCTGGAAAAGAGAGAAGATTTTTCCACAATTTCTGCCCATTAATCACTATAATTAAAAGGAATAGACACATATCAGACATTCTTTTAGCTAAGAGATGCCGACCTGTTCACAACTATAATTCCGTAATCATAAGATGGGTACTAATCTTGTATAAGTTAAGTAAATTTATAAATCTAGTGAAATTGTTCAGTTTCCTCTATTTTCTGAAGGAAACTTAATATAAGTGTTGATTCGGTATTCGGAGCAGCTACTTAATCATCAAGGTGTTAGAGGCTAGAAACTGATGGGGCGATTTGAGAAGCGACCAGAAAACCCACGCATTAGAGGTGAGCTATCCAGAGCCGCAGAAAATGCTCTGTGGGATGTAGTTGAGGATTTAGAAAATCTTCAACAAAATCTCTTGAGGACGTTACAGGAAGATGTAAAACGGCTAGAAGCGGAAAAAAACCGATTATCTCAAGATATTCAAAAATTAATTGAGGAAAAAGAACAGTTACAGCAATCACGACAAATTACTGAACAGCAGGTGTTAATTCGTCAGTTAGCAGAAGTTTTAGCTAAACACATCTCTTCCCAATTACAATCCTCATTGAAAACTTTAGCTACGCAAACCTTAGAGCATAACCCCTCTAACCAACTTTCACTTAAAAATACTCAATTTAATGATAGTGCAGTTAATGAGAACGGACAGAATGTTAGTACCATGATAGACAGTCTTGATCATACTGTCACTAATGCCTTTAGTTCACTATCACAAGAACTCAAAAACTATCAAAGTGATCTTTCTCAACAGTTGGCGCGGATGTATAGTCAACAGCAGCAAGGAGAAACAATATTAGCAGAGTTTGTTAACAGGCTACGCAATGAACTAGAAAAAAATAGAGACACAAACTCTCTAAATATAGCCATGGGAGGCGCGCCAACAGTTTTACAATTGGCTGATAGTCTACGTGGCGAAACCATAACTCATCAAAATGGTAATGGGGAAAAATCTACAAAAAAAATCATTATTGAACCGGTTGCTTTGATTCCTCATGAATTACCACAGGGTGATTCTACATCAGCAGCAACAATCGCTATATTATCTCCATCGGCAGCGAAAAACCCTGAAACCGGTTCTTTGATAAATCCAGATTTACCAACCACTTCACCAGAAGATGAAAACCCTGAAACCGGTTCTTTGATAAATCCAGATTTACCAACCACTTCACCAGAAGATGAAAACCCTGAAACCGGTTCTTTGATAAATCCAGATTTACCAACTACTTCACCAGAAGATGAAAACCCTGAAACCGGTTCTTTGATAAATCCAGATTTACCAACTACTTCACCAGAAGATGAAAACCCTGAAACCGGTTCTTTGATAAATCCAGATTTACCAACTACTTCACCAGAAGATGAAAACCCTGAAACCGGTTCTTTGATAAATCCAGATTTACCAACTACTTCACCAGAAGATGAAAACCCTGAAACCGGTTCTTTGATAAATCCAGATTTACCAACTACTTCACCAGAAGATGAAAACCCTGAACTTACTGCTGTCTTGACTTCTAAAGTATTAACAGCACCAGCACTAGGAAATACACCACCTGAACTTAGTTCTGTCTTAACTGCTAATTTATCAACCAGACGACCTCCTGCACCAAAATTAAGGCGGGAAATAACACCCAAACAACAAACAACTCCGAGACAACAAAGACAACGAACATCTCCCAACTCGTCAGAGTTGCAGATAGGTTTTTTCTTGATTTCCTTGTATACAGTGGTTTCGTCTCTTTACAATGTGGCCATTAAGGCAATCTTCTTTACGGGTTCTAATTTTAATTCTTCGGGAGGATTGGAAACACAGCAGTTGATCTTGCCTACATTGGGTAATATTTTCTTAATTTTAATGCTACGTTTATTAGTGGTTGTGCCATTAATGTTATTGCTGTCGCCTATATTACATCCCCCAATTTGGCAAGACTTAGAAAATTTATTTGCTTCCTTACGGGGGAAAGCAATTCCCAGCCAGAACAACACTAAACAGGCTTTATTTTTATCAGTAATTAGCGGTTTCTTGTTATTTTTATCACAGGTACTTGTTTATCTGGCTATTGGTGAAGTAACCACGTCCATGGCGATCGCTCTTTTCTTTATCTATCCGGTTATGAGTGTTTTTCTGTCGTGGTTTTTGTTTCAGGAGCGTCCTAATTTATTTATCACTGGTGCAATGGCGGCAATTTTCGCTGGTGAATTGTTAATTTTGGGTGGTCAGGTAGTGGTGAACAATACCTCATTAGGAAGCACTACAGCCATTCTATCCGGGCTAGTATTTGCAATTTACGTCATTGTTACTAGAATATGCGCCACCAAACTCAAATTACATCCCGTATCTTTGACACTAATTAACTTTACTACCATGCTGTTATTAAGTTTTACGTGCTTAATCATACCTTTACCAAGTAATTTAGGTTTAGTAATTAACTCATCTAATGTACTCGAACTGGTTTTAAGTGCTTTTATATTAGGTGTTTTAACCTTGTGCGGTTACTTATTCAATAATTTTGGCATTCGTAAACTAGGCGCTCCTCTCTCCTCTTTAATTGGGGCTACAGTCCCAATTTTTACGGTAATTTTCGCCGGTTTAATGCTGCAAGAATCCCTGGATATTGTACAGATTATGGGAGTTATATTAGTTACTGTGGGTGCGGCCTGTATTAGCTGGAGAAAAACACCAAATCAGCCACAACCTTCTAAATAGTCAGTTCTCAGTGGCTACTGGTAATGGTAAAATTCCTATTACCTATTACCTGTCCTCCCTTTAGAACTTATTCAGTCCAGATTAACGAGTATCAAAAATCATACGTAAGAAAAGACTGGAAGAAATTTTTTTGCAAAATATATAGATATTTAAGAAAGAGAAAGTTATACTGGGTTCTAATAGAAAAAATGCAAATCATTCTACTTTACCCGTCCTCCTCTGTAACCCTGCATCCCAAAACCCTCGATATTTAAAGTTTCCGAGTCATACCAGAGGGAGGGGTTAGTTAGTCTGAGGCAAAAAATTGCCAATTTGCTCCCTGAACATTTACTACCTAAAAATTTCCGAGTCAACCAGTAATTTTAGGTTTGAAGTTGAGAGATCATTTTTTTTAGGTTTGAAGTTGAGAGATCATTTTTTCAAAATGGGTGTATAATCAGTAATTTAATTTGAACATCATACTTGTAACCGAGCCATTAAACCGTCTGTAGAATATGACCAACGACATAGATCTGATTAAGCGTCTTGGACCTAGTGCTATGGATCAGATCATGCTTTATCTAGCCTTCAGTGCCATGCGGACAGGTGGACACAGGCATGGAGCATTTTTAGATGCAGCCGCAACAGCAGCCAAGTGTGCAATTTACATGACCTATTTAGAGCAGGGACAAAACCTGCGAATGACCGGACATTTGCACCACCTTGAGCCAAAGCGAGTTAAAATAATTGTTGAAGAAGTAAGACAAGCTTTAACTGAGGGCAAACTGCTAAAAATGCTAGGTTCCCAAGAACCTCGCTATCTGATTCAACTTCCTTATGTCTGGATGGAAAAATATCCTTGGCAACCAGGAAGATCCCGTGTTCCTGGTACGAGTCTAACCAGCGAAGAGAAAAAACAAATTGAGCAAAAGCTACCGAAAAATCTTCCTGATGCTAAGTTAGTCACCTCATTTGAATTTATGGAGTTAATTGACTTTCTTCATAAGCGATCGCAGGAGGACTTACCCCCTAGTCACCAAATGCCCTTGAGTGAAGCATTAGCAGAACATATCAAGCGTCGGCTCTTGTATTCAGGAACAGTAACACGCATTGATTCTCCTTGGGGTATGCCCTTTTATGCTCTAACTCGTCCTTTTTATTCTCCTGCTGATGATCAAGAGCGCACATACACGATGGTAGAGGATACAGCCCGATATTTCCGGATGATGAAATATTGGGCAGATCGGAAACCAAACACGATGCGGGCTGTGGAAGAACTGGATATTCCGGCTGATCAAATCGAGCAAGCAATAGACGAATTAGACGAAGTTATTCGTTCTTGGGGGGATAAATATCACCAGGAGGGGGGAGTACCAATGATCTTACAAATGGTTTTTGGTCATAAGGATGAATAGAAGACACTATTTGTATCTTGCGTAGGGTGGCACACTTACCAGGAGTACAGTGATAAATCTATTTATTCATGGGAACTGATGGGCTTGCCTATATTCTCTTATTTGGATTGTAACCCAATATATTGGTAGATAATCCGCCAAAACTCTATATCCTTCACTGGCATCAATAAAAGTATCTCATGCCTAGGTGGGACACAAATCAATTTGCCGACGTAAACCGGGGACACACTTAACAAAAGTGTCTAAATTTGTTGATATCTGATCACTGTTACTAATCCTATCTACACAGGTTGCTAAATCCTGTGGATATTGTGGTGACAGAAATCAAGGGCAACCACAGGTGTAATTTGTGTAGGCTGATAAATTCTGACTACATAATCAGGATCACTCCCGTGGTTGAAGTGTTGGGGCAAAAATTTGAGATGCTGGTTTAGCTGTGGTACTTATACTCAATGAGCTAGTAGGTACAAACCTGATGGTCGTCTCGATAGGAATCGGTAACAGTCATAGTCGCTAAACTACTGGTTAACAATCACCTATAATTATCAATGATGCTGTAAATACAGTGAAGCAATAATTTGTTGATTTGTTCCCAAAGTTACTAATTTTTTTGCTTTCTTTCGATAACTATTCTCCAATTAACCAAGGTTATGCTACCTGAGAATCTGATTCCCCATCTTCTCCCATTCAGTCAGGTCGGTGTAATCACCAAAAATACGCCAAAAGTTGGTGGATTTAACTGATTGATTGCTGTGAATATTATCTGTAAATAGAAGACAATTTACCTATAAAATGTCTATTATGATTGGGAACTATGTCATAATAGTAGGTCTGAATAAAATTTTAGAAGGATTAAATTAAGGAAACTCATGTCCCGATATAGAGGACCCCGCCTCAGAATTGTCCGTCGTTTAGGCGAATTACCAGGCTTAACTCGGAAGAGTGCTAGACGCGCTTATCCCCCAGGACAACATGGTCAAAACCGTAAAAAGCGATCTGAGTATGCTATCCGTTTAGAGGAAAAGCAAAAACTCCGCATGAACTACGGTTTGACCGAAAAACAAATGCTGCGCTATGTCCGTAAAGCTAGACGAGTAGCTGGTTCTACTGGACAGGTATTACTGCAATTGTTAGAAATGCGCTTGGATAATACCGTTTTCCGTATGGGTATGGCTCCGACAATCCCGGCCGCTCGTCAATTGGTGAATCATGGTCACGTAACTGTTAATGGTCGAGTAGTAAATATTGCCAGCTATCAATGCCGTGCCGGTGAGGAAGTTGCTGTGAGAAACAGAGAAGCTTCTAAGAAGTTAGTGGAAGCTAACCTGCAATATCCCGGTTTAGCTAATCTTCCTAGTCATTTAGAGTTTGATAAAACTAAATTGGCTGGTAAGGTCAATAGTATAATTGAACGGGAATGGGTGGCACTACAAGTTAATGAACTACTTGTGGTGGAATACTACTCACGTCAAGCCTAGGACAATTTTGGATTTTGGATTTTGGATTTTGGATTTTGGATGGGAATTGTTTTTCTTGGCATTGACAATCCAAAATCTAAAACAGAACTTGCTGGCATAATACCCTAAATCGTAGTGAGGACTTTAGTCCTCTCTTCGAGAGTCTACGAGAACAATCATCAGAGCTAAATCTCTAGCTAAAAACAGAAGATTATAATTTATTTTTTGTGACAATTGTGTCAGCCCTATAAAATCTAAGATTCCCTGATATTAACTGACTAACCACCAATCTGGGACATAGTACGGGCATAAGTGCCGAGAGTACCAGAGTCACGTTGTTTAAAGTTTATTTCTGATTTGATATTTAAAATTTGTCTCACTTGTGTTTGTAGGTCTGTGGTACTAATACCAGCGCGTAAAGATGATTTTAAGTCAATTTGACCGGTTTCATTTAATAAGCAAGGACGTAGCCAACCATCGGCGCTAAGACGCATCCGGTTACAGCGATCGCAAAAACATTCTGACATTTGGCTAATAAATCCTAGTGTGCCTTTAGCCCCAGGAATTTGAAATATATCCGCAGGTCCATTACCACAAACTTGCGA
This sequence comes from Anabaena sp. FACHB-1391, assembly GCF_014696755.1. Lineage (NCBI taxonomy): Bacteria > Bacillati > Cyanobacteriota > Cyanophyceae > Nostocales > Nostocaceae > Anabaena > Anabaena sp. FACHB-1391. The sequence continues at coordinate 39,521 of NZ_JACJQS010000031.1, forward strand.
TTCTGTCAAGCCCCAACGCTCATAAATGGATTGACGTAAATCTGCTGAAGATACCCAACCGCGATCGCTAAATAGGTCTTTGTTCCCAATAGGCATAAATTCAATAAATCTAACGTGCCATTGTTTATCAATAGTTAAAGCAGCCAAGTCTAAAATTTCATGGTCATTAACGCCAGGAATTACCACTACATTTAATTTCAACGGGTTAAATCCCACCCTATAAGCAGCTTGGATACCTTCCCACACTTGTTGCCAGCGTCCACGTCCATGATTACCGACAATTTCTGCAAATATATGTGGATCTAAAGAATCTAAACTAATATTAATTCTTTTTAAACCTGCATCATAGAGATTTTGGGCTATGGGAGCGAGTAGAAATCCATTTGTAGTCATTCCTAGATCTTCAGTTTGGGGAAGATGAGCAATTTTCTCAACTAAATCAACTACATGAGGACGGAGTAAAGGTTCACCACCAGTTAAACGAAAGCGGGTAAAACCAACGGGGATAAATACCTCTTGAATGAGGGTAAGCAGTTCCTCATCAGTTAATAATTGCTGTTTGACGATATAATCAAGTTCTGCACCTTCGGGCATACAGTATTGACAACGAAAGTTGCAGCGATCAATTAAACTGATGCGGAGGTAGTCCACCTTGTTTATAGTTGCGCTGGTTGTCATATTAGGGAAGTCAATTACTTAGAGCGATTGTACTAACATCATCTTAACTGATTTTTCAAAGGCATCAAATTTTATAAAAATATAAAATAAATCCCCGACTTCTCAAAGAAATCGAGGATCTAAGTTGTACTTGATCAGAAGTATTTAAATTAAACAGCAGCTAATTCTGGAGTTGGACGCTTACTGTTACGGATATTGTGAATCGCGTCAGCATAATCAGGAGCATTGAATACAGCCGAACCTGCTACAATAGCATTAGCACCAGCTTCCAAAACTTGCCAAGTATTATTAGCTTTCAGACCCCCGTCAACTTCAATCCAAGGATCTAAACCGCGTTCATCACACATTTGACGCAATTTGCGGATTTTAGGAACTACGCTAGGAATGAAGCTTTGACCACCAAAACCGGGGTTAACGCTCATAATTAGCACTAAATCGCACAATTCCAGCACATATTCAATTAACTCCAAAGGTGTACCAGGATTCAGTACAACTCCAGCCTGCTTACCAAGTTCTCTGATTTGTCCCAAAGTGCGGTGTAAGTGAGGAGATGCGTTATGTTCAGCATGGACGGATATAATATCAGCACCAGCCTTAGCAAAACCTTCTACATACTTTTCTGGTTCAACAATCATCAAGTGGACATCTAGGGGTTTAGTTGTAACCGGACGAATCGCCTCCACAATCAGAGGACCTATTGTAATATTAGGGACAAAACGTCCGTCCATTACATCAACGTGAATCCAATCTGCTCCCGCTTTGTCTACGGCGCGAATATCGTCACCCAGACGGCTAAAATCTGCTGATAGGATAGATGGAGCAATAACTATGGGCTTTTGAGATGAATTTTGGGTCATGGTTAGTGGGTTTTAAGCGTCTTCGTCTGTAGGTATTGTAACAAAATATGGATAAATTATTAATTAAGGCAAGAGTAAAAAAGTTTTTTAGTGAAAATCAGGAGTCAGAAGTCGGGACTCAGGAGAAGAAAGAAAAGATAAAAATCATATCTTTCTGATACCCTATACATTGCCTTTTGCATTTTTTCTTTTACCTTTAGCATTGTATACATTGCCTTTTGCATCTTCTCTTTCACTTCTTAGATTTTATACATTGCCTTTTGTACCATATCTTTTAAGTCTTGTATTTTACTTAGTAGCTCATGAACAAAAATTGGATAATTTTTTGGGGTTTAAGTTTTTCCTGCTTAACTCTACCAACCTTTGCTGGTGTAAAAGTTACAAATTTTTTAGATTATAAAGGTATTGATGCTTTGAAGTTACATCAAGCTCCTTATAATTTAACCGGAAGAAAAATTGCTATTGGTCAAGTAGAAATCGGTCGTCCAGGAATGTTTGGCTGGGACAAAGCCGTGTCTAAAAATCGTGCTGTATCACCAACAGCGGTTTTTATCCGCAATCTTGTAGCTAAGTCAAATTTTAATGTTGAGTCTCATGCCTATAATGTTTCTGCTGTCATGGTAAGTCAAGATAAAGCTTTTCCTGGTGTAGCACCCAATGCACGATTATATTCTTCCGCTGTGGGGTCTATGAGAAAAAATGGTCAACCGGAGGAGTGTTTATCAGCGCAACACATCGCTTTACAAAATGGTGGTGATGTTCGAGCTATTAATTTTAGTTTTGGTGAACCATTAAATCGTGATTCTAGACCAGAAGCTATTTTAGATGGAAATGCTTTACTCACATTATGTATTGACTGGTCTAGTCGTGTGCATGATGTTGTGTATACTATTGCGGGAAATCAAGGTAAAGGCGGGATTCCTATTCCTACAGACAATTTTAACGCAATTAATGTGGCTTTTTCCTCAGAACGAAACGGAATTTTTGATAAAGTTCACGTTTCTAATTTGACTAATAACAGTCAAGAAATAAAAGATCGTTTAACTGGAAAGGAATTTAATATTGGTAATAGAAGAGCAATTAGTTTAGTTGCTCCTGGTACTAATATTCCTTTACTTAATCCCGATGGTAAAATTAATAAATCTACAGGTACTAGTTTTGCTGCACCACAGGTTACTGCTACTGTAGCATTATTGCAAGAGTTTACTGATAGACAATTGCGAAATAAACAACTAAATTGGAGCATTGATGCTCGTCGTCATCAAGTGATGAAAGCTATATTACTCAATGCAGCAGATAAAATTCAAGATAGTGGTGATGGTTTACGGTTAGGAATGACGAGAACATTAGTTGATAAACAAAATCAAGATTGGTTAGTAACGGAAGCTTATCAAGATGTAAAAATTCCCTTAGATGCTCAAATGGGAGCAGGTCATCTAAATGCTTTTCGAGCTTATCAACAATTAAATGGTGGTCAATGGAAAGCTAATGCGCCTATACCATCAATTGGTTGGAATTATGATAGAGTTAATGCTAATACTGCTCAGGAATATGTTTTTAAAAGCGGTTTAAAAGCAAATAATTTTGTAGCTATTACTTTAAGTTGGGATCGTTTGGTAGAGTTAAATGATAAAAATAATAATCAACAATATGATCTGGGGGAAACATTTAAAGATCAGGGATTAAATAATCTTGATGTTTATTTGGTTGAGGAAAATGGGAAGAACAATGAAGTTGTTATGTGTGCTTCTGTGAGTGAAGTGGATAATATTGAACATATCTTTTGTCCAGTTTCTACTAATGGTAATTATAAAATTCGGGTAGAATTTAAGAAGCAGGTTAATGAAGCTGTTCAACCTTATGCTTTAGCTTGGTGGACTGTAGGTGAAAAGTGATCTATTTTTTTATAATTGCAATAATGAAGATGAACCACTAAAAAACGCGCTATCAGCTATGTTACACCACAAGTATAATTGTCACATACTGCATACTGCTAACCCAGACAAGTTATGAGTGTTTGCACCATGTAAAGAAGCGGTGATACCAATACCAAAGGTAAAAGCACTAACTAGCAGCAAGTTTGGGAACTGTCCCATCTTGACACCTTAACCATTTCTATACTAAACTACTCAAGTAATTTCATTAAATCACAATTATAAACAACAAATATAAACAACAAAGATGTTAAAATTACTCAAGTTATGTTACATTTATATGGCGGTGAATTAAAATAACTTCCGGTAGTATCACCCACCAAACCATATTCCAGATTGACAAGTGACCACTCACTAACGAATAATGACTATAATTTTAACCAATGACGACGGTATTGATGCCCCAGGTATTGCAGCTTTATTCAAAGCCGTAAGCACTAAATATGACAAGACTAAACTGATTATTGCGGCACCACAATTACATCAATCAGGCTGTGGACATCAAGTGACTACCCATCAGCCAATTAACGTCGAACGTCGTTCTGATTTGGAGTATGCAGTAGGAGGAACTCCTGCTGATTGTGTGAGAGTTGCAATATCACATCTTGATCCAAATGTCAAGTACGTAATCTCAGGTATTAATGCTGGTGGAAACTTAGGAGTTGATCAATATATTTCCGGTACTGTCGCTGCTGCGAGAGAAGCAGCAATACACGGTATTCCAGGAATTGCTGTTTCTCACTATCGTCGCGGCAATCTCGATTATAATTGGGATGCAGCTAGTAAATGGACTTCCCAATTATTAGAGAATTTAATTCAACTTCCTCTAGAACCCGGATGTTTTTGGAATGTCAATTTACCCCATTTGTCACCAGAGGCGGCATTTCCAGAGGTAATATTTTGTCAACCTTGTACAAAGCCTTTACCTGTTAATTATCGCATACAAGATGATGGTTTTTGCTACATAGGAGAATACGGGCAACGAGAGCGAACTCCTAATAGTGATGTTGATATATGTTTTTCTGGAAAAATTGCGGTGACAAAGTTAAGAGTTTAACATTAGCTTTTAACATCAACTGTGGTAATTATTCATCTGAATTTTGGATTAAAGATAGGAGTCCATCTAAAGTTTGTGACAATTGAGTGATTTGTCGTATTGACTCCTTATGAGAGTCCGCCAGACTTTGGACAGCGTCACACAAGGCAAAAATCTGATAACTTTGCTGCTGTACTTGTTTTCCTTGGATTTCTAGTTGTAAACTCAGGGAATCTACTCTTTGACCAAGACGTTCAATTGTTTCAGTTGTAGACAGTACAGCGTCTCCAATTTGTTCAACAATAGATTCTAACCTGCTGACTTTGGTTTCCACTCCAATTGCAATCATTTCTGGCTTGCTCCAATTTTGAGAAAAAATCATTACAGTGATATTCCTATATATTCAGCCAACAGTGAAATCATCAGCATTATTAGGACTTAAACAGAATATAGCTAACAGTCAGGTGTAGCTATAAGCCTTATTATTACCTAGGGGTAATTCATGAATTACCCTTACTTTCCTTCCGTTTTACGTAATTCCTGATTATTAAGAGAATGCTTGGGAAGTGATAAAATCTACCCAAAATATCTCTCCAAACCCTGAGTATTTCTTTTTCTGGAGTTCTCTTATTAGTAATATAACCACTAATTATTCACAAAATCAAGCTATTTTAGTTCAATGGAGTAGTTCTTCTACAAGATGTTGATTCCACAAAATCTTATAAAGTCCAGGCTGTTCTACAAGTTCTGAGTGATTACCGCTTTGGACGATTTTGCCCTGCTCCATGACCAAAATTCGGTCAGCGGTGGCCGCTGCGGAAAGTTGGTGAGTAATGAAAATCACAGTTTTTCTTTTTGTACCTGTGGAGAGATTAGCCAGAATTTGTGTAGCAGTTTGATTATCTACACTGGAAAGGGCATCATCTAAAAGCAAAATTGGGGCATCAATTAACATAGCTCTTGCTAAAGCTGTGCGTTGTCGTTGTCCACCAGAAAGGGTAATACCGCGCTCTCCCACAATGGTTTCGTATTTTTTGGGAAATTTACCGATTTCTGAATCAATTTGCGCCATTTTGCCCGCGTAAATTACATTTTCTTCTGGGGCTAGGGGGTCGCCATAACGGATATTATTTTTGATGGTGGTACTGAATAAAAAGCTATCTTGAGGTACGTAAGCAATGGCTTTTCTTAAATCACTCACAGCGAGTTGAGTAATATCCCAGCCATCTAAAAATAATTGTCCGGGCTGAATATCTAATAATCTAGGGATAGCATTGGCTAAAGTTGATTTTCCACAACCCACAGGACCGATAATGGCGACTATTTCCCCAGGGGCAATGGTAAAATTGAGATGATCTAAAGCTGGGGTATTGACACCAGGGTAAGTGTAATTAAAATTTACTGCTGTTAGTTCTCCTTGGATATTACGGATTTCAATATGTTGACTATTAGCTGTGTCCTGAATTTTGGGGGTTACACTGAGAATAGTCTCTAATCGGTCAATACTAACTTCACCTCGTTGATAAGCTGTAATGGTAAATCCTAATAAAGCCGTGGGGAAAACCAAACGCTCTACATAAATTAGTAGCGCCAAAAAATCCCCAATTGCTAGAGAACCAGTAGATATTCGTGCTGTACCTAACCAGATGATTATTAAAGAACTGAGACTAGCTAAACCACCAATGAGAGGAAATAGAGTGTTACGAGTTTTGGCTAATTGCAAATTAGCAGTTAATAGCTGTTGATTTTCTCGATTAAAAGCCTGACGCTCATTTTTTTCTTGGGCGTAAATTTTAATGAGAGTAATACCACTAATATCTTCCCGGACAAGTTCGCTGATATTTGCAAGTTTTTCCTGGACAGCGGTTTGTTCGTCACGCAGGCGATCGCTAAAAAAATGCACCACGAGAAACATCAGGGGATAAACTGCTAATGATGCCAATGTCAGGTCTACACTCAAGGATAACATGACTGGTAATGTTAGAGCATAGGCGAACATGGTATTTGCCAAACTCAAGACAGCAAAGCCTAATAATCGTCGAATATTATCTACATCACTAGTAGCGCGACTAATTAAATCCCCAGGGGTATTAACGTTAAAATAAGCAGGTTCTAATCGGAGTAAATGTTCAAAAATCCGCTGTTTGAGGTCAAATTCTACCTGTCTTCCCACACCAAATATCCAAATACGGGAAGCCATTCGTACCATCCACATGGCGGAACTGAGTAGAGTAATGATCACCACGTAATGTATTACCTGGTGAAAACTCACATTCGTGGAAATTGAAAGTGTATCTACTCCAGAACGAATTAACAAAGGAATATACACCCCCAGTCCATTGACGAGTAATAAGGCGATAATACCTGATATAGTTTCCCGCCAATAGGGACGTAAATAGTGAGCGATTTTAGCAAGTCTGTGCGATTTGGCCATGCCAGCAATTGATGATTAATGATTAATCTGTTCCCACCTTCATCCCCTAACCCCAGTCACATTTTAAACATGATCACGGGCGACCACGCAAGAAAACATAAATTTGGTTGAGATAACTTTCCCATACTTGGGTAGTAAGTTGCAGCGTTTCTGCACTAGGGACAAAATCCTCTACCCGTAACCCACGGTTTCTGATTTCTTGGGGATTTTGGAGTAGATAGGAGGGAATGTTCCTATTCATACTATTGAAAGCTATAATGGGAGAATTGATCTCTTCCTGATGTAGGATGATATCTTGCTGTATATCTGAGATACTAGGACTAGTATTGACTGGAGCTAAGGCTACTAAAGCAGATGAAGAAGATTGGTAATTGAGATTATTACCCTCCACTGTAGCAATTGGTGATCTAACTAAGAAATAAGCGATCGCTGGTGTACTAGATAAAAGTAAAATACCTAAAGCCCATCCTAGTAAGTAACCGCCCGGTTTGTCTATACCACCTCCTTTGATTTTTTGAGCAGCGAAACACAACATTAAAACCGAAGCACCCAAGGGCTTGAGGGGAAAGGAGATAAACCGCCACAAAGAAGATACTGCTGGTTCATTGGGATTAAGAAAAGCCAAGGCTAAAACAACAATTACCAGCCCTAAAATGAATCTACCGACAAAAGTTCCTGTGGGATAGAATCTTTGAAACAAGGAATAGGCTACAACACCAATTAAGAGCCATAGCAAGACCCGGCTTAACAACTGAAACATCATAAGTAAGTTAACTCTCTAATTTTTTAGGGACGTAAGCCCATAGGCTACAGATAGTGGATTAATTTTATCGTCAAGCTGACTTCAAAATACCCCATACCTGACACCCAAAGATTACCGTCGTAGTGATTTTAGTGCAATTTTTTGACACTGGGTGTATTATTGCCAATTTTCCTGAAGGAATTTTTGGAAAAATATCCGTGTATTAAGTTTGGATAGTGTTACTAATGTCTAGTGATAAGGAATGCTCACCCCACAGGAGTTAAACTGATTGCGTTTATACAATCAATTTAAGTGATCATAAATACTCATAATTTATTTAAATTTATTTACAACAAATATTTACTATTTACAACAAAAAAGAGGTGGGGTATCTTTATTAGTTTAAGTGAAAATTGTATTGATTTTTATAAACTTACTTAATTGAGAATATCTATCTAATGACATACAAACATAATCAGGCCTTTGATGGAAGGTCTTAATCATAAAAATATCTAATATGAATCTATTAGAACAGAACAACTAAGAACTAAAAATTCAATTTTACCAGGTTCTAATGTTGAGAATAATCAATTGAACTTGAACTTAATCGCTTTCCGGGTAGTCAATGACCTCAGATCATGATTCATGATGAAATTTGCACACAATAGGAATTTAAACCCGGAAACAAGCTAATAAATTGGAGAGGAAAAAATTATGACTCTTTTAAAAATCAAAGAATTTGATCCAAATTATCGTGATAGTTTTGAAGGCAAAGACATCAAAGGCATGGGTGTCTATGTAAGTGTAGATGAAAAGATTGGTACAGTCAGTGACATTTTAGTAGATGAAAAAGGACATTTCCGGTATTTTGTTGTTGATTTAGGCTTATGGATTTTCGGTAAAAAAGTTTTATTACCGGTTGGTCGTTCACGAGTTGATCATACCTCTGGACGGATTTATACAGTGGGAATGACCAAGCAACAAGCGGAGAATTTACCTGAATTTAACGAACACAAAGAAATTGATTATAACTATGAAGAACAAGTAAGAGGAGTATATCGTTCGGAAGCATTCTTAGAAAGTTCTGGTTCTATGGATACAGCTGCCTCTAGAACTGCTGGAGCTACCATGGTAGCGCCTATAGCCCCACCTCAGAAGTCTGGTAATGGCAGTGGCTATGACTATCAACAAGAACCAGCTTTATATGCCCTGAATGAGCAAGATCATCAAACATTCAAACTATATCAAGAAAGATTAATTGCCAATAAAATCCGCACGAAGACGGGAGAAGTTATTGTTGGTAAACATACAGAAACAGAAAAAGCGCGGGTTTCTGTACCAATAGATAAAGAACGAGTTGTAATTGAAAAAATAACTCCTACAAATGCGGGAGAAGCAGTTACTTTAGGGGCTGATAGCTTTGGGACAACAGAAGTAACTCATATAAATCTTTATGAAGAAACTGCGGACATTCATAAAGAAGCCTTCTTACGTGAAGAAGTCAGAGTTGATAAAGTTGTAGATCACGAAACCATTGAAGCCGAAGAAACTCTGCGTCGAGAAGAGTTAGATATTAACACCCAAGAACATCCGAATGTGGAAAGGAGATAAAACCCAGATTTCACATCATTTGATATCAATTAATTAATTTTCATCATTTTCTATCAGGAGCAGATTATGAGTATGCAAAATAGAGCCAAGGCAACTGCTAAAAACATTGAAGGTAAGATTCAAGAAGTAGTAGGTGATGTAACTGGAGATCCAAAAACTCAAGCAGAAGGTAAAGAAAAACAAGCAGAAGCCAAAATTCGCCACGCAGTTGAAGATGTAAAAGATGAAGCCAAAAAACTGATTGACTAGCATAAACAGGCAGGGCGGGGGTTTTCCCTGATTACCTGCCACTTGTTCACTTTTTGAGAGGAGAAAAAAATGACTTTGATTTCTCATAAACGAGCGGTAGGAGTGTTTTCTAGTCACCAACAGGCAGAGAATGCTCTGAGTGAATTGCGAGATAACGGATTTGCCATGAATCAGGTATCTGTAATTGCCAAAGACAATGAAAAGTTGAGTCAGAGTTACCGGATTGGTGACACACGGATTAGAGACGTAACCGAAACCACTCATGTTGACGAAGGAGCGAAAACTGGATTGGAAGCAGGAGGAGTAGTTGGGGGACTAACCGGTTTGCTGGTGGGGTTAGGAACTCTAGCTATCCCTGGAGTCGGTCCGGTAATGTTAGCAGGGGCAGCAGCTACGGCGATCGCTACAACCCTAACTGGTGGTGTAATTGGCGCAGCAGTTGGGGGTTTGCTTGGTGGACTGGTGGGTTTAGGAATTCCTGAACACCGGGCCCAGGTCTATCACGATTATGTGGTTGATGGCAATTATTTGGTGATTGTAGATGGTACAGAGGCGGAAATCATGCGGGCAGAAACGATTCTCAAGAGTAAAGGACTGCATGAATGGGAAGTTTACAATCCCCCGGCGACTAGTCGTTATGCCGATACTGCTGTCTCTGGTTTCTAATTTACTGCTAAAGAATGTTTTTGAATTTCTCCACCGGAAAGAACCCAGTTTTAAGGGGTAATAACGGGACATTGACATACTCACCGACCTGAAGGTGCGATGATTCTTGACACTTCACTGGAACACGCCACAAGTGGTCTTATCGTCCCTCCATGTCCGTTTAAAGTCTCCCAATGCCCTATGGCGACTATAACCAAATTTTAACATAAAGCCGTCCTAAAAGGACGGGGCTTGTATCCCAGATTTTTGGTCAAGGATTTGAACCATGAAAAAAATCATGCCTTTAGTTCTCGGCGGGATTCTACTTCTGGGAACCGTTGCCTGCGACAATAAGGCTAAAACTAGCAGCAGTGCGCCCAATTCGACTGAGGAAACTGGTGAAGTTCCCACAGATAAAACAGTCGAAAGTAACCAAAAAGATGCAACTAGCAAAGTCCGTCGAGATCAACTTAATGCAGATATTCGCGCTCGTGAGGAACGTCATAACATCACTGGGGGAAGTTCAGATCGGGCTAATGCCGATATTGCCAGTGAGGTGCGCTCTAAACTGGAAGCCAATATTCCCTCTGGTCAACTAACAGTTACTTCTAAAAATGGGGAAGTTGTCGTAGCTGGAACTGTACAAACTCAAGAACAATTAAACAAAATCGATCCTCTTGCTAAGGAAATCAGAGGCGTTAAAAGTGTGAAAGTTGTCGTTAAAATTGCCCCGGCTGTGCGAAATTGACCATGATCAGGCCTTTAATAAATTAATTACCAACTAATTACCAATCTATAAATGAGGGAGCAAAATTCAATGATATTACTTCAAGCATTTCGCAAATTTTTTCTCACCATTACTTTAGTTTTATTTTTGGTAACTTCTACAGCTTTTGCTGCTGAGGATAGTTTGGCTACAACTTTGTTGACTCAACCAAATAGCCTAACTCAAATTGCAAGCATGAATCGAGTGGAAGCAACAACTAAGAATATTGAAGGTAAAATCCAGGAAGCTATTGGTAATGTTAGAGGAAACAAAAAAGATCAATTTATGGGAAAAGCAAAGCAAGCGGAAAGCAAGGTTCGTAATGCAGTTGAAGATATAAAAGATGGGATTTGGAAACAAAAGTCAAAGTCGGTGACAAAAGATATTGAAGCTAAAACTGAAAGGGCAATAGACAATAGTATTGTTAATCCTAATTACCTACCTGGGGGAAAAACTAAGGATACGAAAAGCGAATCTCGTAACCCCGCAGATAAAATGAAAGATCAAATCCGCGATACTTTTAAGTAGTTCTTGATTAAGATTTATAGTTTGGGTTAACCTATGTTACCCAACAATTTTAGGATTTGGTTGGGTTGCTTGCGCTGTTGCTGCACCCAGCCTCCAGTTATTTTTATTTTTAATATTTTTCATATTATAAGAATGGTTAGTTTATTACGGGAGAGACTTTGAAAATCTTGTTTTTACCTTCCCCTTCCCCAGTAGGGAAGGAGTTAGGGGTTAGGTTTTTAGAGTTTTTATGTTGAACATAATACTTTTGATTACTCAGCAGGTATACGAGTTGCTTCTAGTAAGCGAGAAAAGTAGAAGCGTGTACGAGTCATAGCCTGTCTTTGCACTGAAAAGCCATTTTTTTGTAGGACTTTAATGACATCAGATTCACGGTGTAAATAGGCACGAGTGGCTTTACTCGGTCCAGGAAAGAAACTACCGATTTTTTTGAGGATAGTCAGAAAGCAGGTTTTGGGCGCGAAACTGAGAATAATTCTTGATTGTGCTAAAGAACACAGGTGAGAAATCATTTCATCGGCTTTGTCTTGGGGGTAATGAATCAGAACATCTAAACAGATGATGGTGTGATAATTACCACTCAAAGATTCTAAATCCTGTACCGCAAAGGAGGGATTTATGGTATTGGAAAAAGCCTTTACAGCCCTATCTTGGGCTTCTGATACCATTTTAGCAGAAATATCACTGGCATAGACTTTAGCGCCTTCCATAGCCAAGGGAATACTTAAACTACCCACACCACAGCCAGCATCACAAATTGATAATTCTGGTAAATTGTTGTCAGCTTTTAGCCAGCCAATGACATTATCTACAGTTTGCTGATGTCCAGTGCGAATATCTAACTGGACTTTGTTGACTTCACCATCACCATAGATGCGTCGCCACCGATCAAAGCCTGTGGAGTTAAAGTATTCGCGGACTATTGTTTTATCCTCGGCTGCATTCATAAACTCAATTGTTAACGGTTTACAATTCTTAAAGTTATCATTTGTCGGTGGATTCCCTGCTATAATGTTTGAACAAATGCAGTCGGGATGAATCAGGATTAAATTCTTAAAAAGCGACTAGCTAATTTAAGTAAATCAGCAATATCAACATTACCATCACCATCAATATCTAGAAATTTATTTAAGAACGGATTGCCACTAGATTGCAAGAAACTCAAGATTAAAGGCACTAAACTGGGTAATAGTTCTTGAATTTTCTCAACATTTAAGCCGGCGACCTGGGCGGCGTTTTCAGTGACTTTTGCTTGAATATCTGGAGAAAATAGGGTATTTACCGCTTCAGAATTAGGTGAAGTTCCTGCAAATTGATTGACAAAATCCTGTACGGATTCAGTTCCGTCGGTAGCTTGCTTCACCTGCAAAGATGATTGTACTTCTTTACCAACAACTGATAAAATTGATTGGATTGTCGAGGAGTCTGCACCAACGTTATTACCTAATTGTTTAACTGTATTGGCAATATTTAGCAAGTCATCCAAACCACCACCTTGAGTGGAATTACTAACAACATTTAGTAAGTCATTTAAGCCACCGACTTGAGTGGAACTATTAACAGCCCCAAGAATTTGATCAAACAGTCCCATTGATTTTTACCCGTTATTTTTAATGTTTCTCATGATCAATTCTATAGCAGAATTGAGGATTAAGTAGTGGAATTATATGATTCTACAGCATATTTCAGGTAAATGAAAGACTATTTTTCTCTACTCTCCAAGCCGGAGAATCATCTTTGCCCAGATCGGATTTACATAGATGTCACAAAAATTATATTTTTTATATTTTTTTCTTTGTTGTCTGGGCTTTATCCCTGATTTTGTGGCGGTAGGGTTGGAAAAACAGGACTAAAGTTCTGACTACAGGCTAGGATATGGAAAAAAGTGCTTTGTACTTGATACCTGGTACTTTATACTTGAGAAAATTAAACAACCCATTATACAAGTAATAAATTTATCATTCATGCCTTTGTCTCGCGTAGTAACACTGATTGTTGGCCTAATCGTCATTTTGGCGTTAACCTTATGGCTGATTGATTCTCTCTCTCGGCTGTACTGGCAGTTGTCCTATTCACCATTGTTGGGTAATTTACTATTATTACTGCTAATTTTCTTGATTGGTGGTTTAATCGCCGCCTTTGTCTATTATGTACTAGTGCTGCGAAAAGGAGAGGAAAAATCCCGACGACAACGCCAAAGAGTGACTCCAGCCCAAATTCCTGCGGCTAAATCTGATGCTGCTTCTTCCACTTTACAAGCAGTGCGTCAACAAGTAGCCCAAATTCAAGATGAGGTGACACGCCAAGCTTTACTCAGTCGCACTAGGGACATTGAGGCTAATTTAGCTAGGGGAGAAATTCAAGTTGTTGTCTTTGGTACAGGAAGCGCCGGCAAAACGTCCTTAGTTAATGCCATTATGGGGCGGATAGTGGGTGAAGTCAACGCGCCTATGGGGACAACTCAGGTGGGAGAAACCTATTGTTTACGGTTGAAGGGTTTGGAACGGAAGATATTAATTACCGATACTCCAGGGATTTTAGAACCAGGGGTGGAGGGTACGGAACGGGAACAACTGGCTAGGGCTTTGGCTACGGAAGCGGATTTACTGCTATTTGTGGTAGATAATGATTTACGCCGTTCTGAATATGAACCACTGCGGGGGTTGGCGGAAATTGGTAAGCGATCGCTTTTAGTGCTAAATAAAACGGATTTATATACTGATACTGATAGGGATGTGATTTTGGGGAGATTGCGGGAGAGAGTACGTAGTTTTATTGCTACTAATGATGTGGTAGCGATCGCTGCTAACCCGCAAATAGCTAAGTTAGAAACCGGCGAAACCTGCCAACCAGAACCGGATATTATCCCCCTGTTGCGGCGCATGGCTTCTATCTTACGGGCTGAAGGTGAGGATTTAATTGCGGATAATATTCTCTTACAATCTCTGCGCTTAGGAGAAGAAGCCCGCAAACTCATAGACTCCCAGCGTCGTCGTCAAGCTGATAAAGTCATCGTCCGTTACCAATGGATTGGGGCAGGTGTGGTTTCTGTAACACCATTACCAGTAGTAGATTTACTGGCAACTGCTGCCGTTAATGCCCAAATGGTAGTAGAAATTGGTAAGATATACGGTTGCGATTTAAACATGGAAAGGGGTAAAGAATTAGCCCTATCTTTAGGAAAAACTATCGCTGGTTTAGGTATCGTCAAAGGGGCAATTCAATTATTATCAACAGCTTTACAACTCAATGTAACTACTTTTATTGTCGGTAGAGCAATTCAAGGTGTAACAGCCGCTTATTTAACCCGCATTGCTGGGAAAAGCTTTATTGAGTATTTTCGTCATGATCAAGATTGGGGTGACGGGGGAATGACAGAAGTAGTACAACAGCAGTTTCAGATTAATCGTCGAGATGAGTTTATCAAAGTTTTTGTTCAAGAAGCGATCGCTAAAGTCGTTAAACCTTTAACTGATAGCTTTACAGACAAAGAAGAATATAAGTAAAAATATTGACGTTATAAATTACATATAATTACATATAATTACATATAAATTACATATAAATTACATTTTTAGATTTTGGCATTTTGGCATTTTGGCATTGTTTTGATTTGTTGCTTTGCTATGTTAGGTACGCGAATGTCTTTGTGCGATAATTCCGACTTGCAGAATCCCTCGGTTTCTAACCGGGGGTCTTTTTTAGTATATATGTGTCTTTATACAGTAATTTTTAGTCCCTCTACCGGAATCCGAGTCTGGCAACACTAAGACTAAGTTTGACAGCTTGTCTTTTGACATGAACCTCATGGTAAGAGATGAAAAATAGAATACTTCCCCAGTTTCCATAATTTAATTAATATGCTAGACTTGTCACTTATAATCCTGCTAGGTTTTCTGGGCAGTTTTGGACATTGCTTTGGAATGTGTGGACCATTAACAGTGGCCTTTTCCCTTTCTAAGCAGCCAGAAAATCCGAGTTGGCAACAACAATTAAAATTTCATACTTTACTGAACTTGGGGCGAATGTTGAGTTATACTTTAGTCGGTGCTGGCATTGGCTCACTAGGTTCAGTATTAGTAGAAGGTGGACAACTAGCGGGAATTGGTAGCGATTTGCGGCATTGGGTAGCCATAATTACGGGTACGATGCTGATTTGGTTTGGTTTAGGACAAATTAAACCGGGTTTTTTACCGCATATTCCCCTTTTACACCCTATATTAAAAGGTAACTTACACAACCGCCTCAGTGCGGGCATGATGAAGTTATCTTCACAAACTCAATGGTGGACACCGGCACTTTTGGGCATGACATGGGGACTAATGCCCTGTGGTTTTTTATACGCTGCCCAAATCAAAGCAGCGGCTACAGGGAATTTGTGGCAAGGTGCAGGGACAATGTTAGCTTTTGGGATTGGCACACTACCCATCATGGTGGGTGTAGGTGTTTCTACGGCATTAATTAGTAAAGATCGCCGTAGTCAATTATTCCAGTTGGGGGGGTGGGTAACTTTGATTATTGGTGTTATTACCCTACTGCGGACGGGAGACACCATGACAGACTATAACGGCCACGCCGCCCTAATCTGTTTAATTCTTTCATTGATTGCTCGGCCTGTCAATAGTTTTTGGTCTGCACCACTGCGTTACCGTCGGGCTTTGGGAGTTGGGGCTTTTATGCTATCTGGGGTACATACTATTCATCATCTTGAACACTCCCTCAAATGGAATTTCAGCGCTTTTTGGTTTTTACCGTTAGAATTTCAATGGGGAATAGGTGCTGGGGCTGTAGCATTAGTATTAATAACTCCTGCTGCTTGTACAAGTTTTGATTTTCTGCAAAAGTCATTAGGTAAATATTGGCGGCAAATTCATCTTTTTAGTGTACCAGCTTTATTATTAAGTGCTATTCATACGGTTTTAATGGGTTCTCATTACTTCCAAAACCAATTAACCGTCATTTTGTTGGGGATAATTACTTTTGGTGTTTTATTGGTACGTTCTCGATATTTTTGGATATGTTTAGGGTTAGAAAAGTTTTATGTTCCTCCTAAGAAATCGCGGTAGATTAAATATCTTCACTATTTTTAATCGTCACAAAATCAAAATAAAGTATCTATTATTATTAGTTTTATCTAGTTTAATAGTAGCTGAAAATACTCAAGTTTTAGCCCATACAGTAAAAATATCAGCAGACGTGGGTGGTACTGTCCACTTAGAACCTAATGATAATCCCCGCGCTGGAGAAGTTACTCAAGCTTGGTTTCTCCTGACCCGTAAAGGTGGTCAGGTAATTCCTTTAAAAGATTGTGATTGTCAATTAGCTGTTTATGCTGAACCTCATGTCACAGGAGAACCGGCATTAATTCAACCTCTATTAAAACCCATTCAGGCTGAACGGTATCAAGGCATACCAGGAACAGAATTTATTTTTCCTAAACCAGGGGCTTATCAGTTGGAATTGAGTGGTACACCTGTGACTGTCGGGAGTTTTCTACCTTTTGAGTTAAAGTTTCTTGTGACTGTGGCTACGGGAAAGGTTGTTAATAGTCCTCAAGGGGTGGAAAATGCGATTTCAAAGCAGCAAGGGAGAAAAATTGGGTTAACACAACCTTTGATTTGGTTAGGAATTTTGTTGATATTTGGAGGAATTGTCATTTTTTTGGTGCAAATTAAGAAGAAAAACTAGGGAAAAGGAGAAAATTAGCGTTTCAAAACCCAATTATCCCTGTGCTGATTAATTACAGCAAAAGTTATTTATGCCTTTTTTGATGCCATTGCCAAGCGTGAGAGACAATATCTTTAATATCTGGATATTGAGGTTGCCAATTCAAGATTTTTCGAGCTTTTTCGCTTGTACCAATTAATGCGGGAGGATCTCCGGCACGACGATCGCATTCTTTGACTGATATTATCATACCTGTAACATCTTCGGCTGCGGCAATTACTTCTCTAACTGAAAAACCGTTACCATTTCCTAAGTTAAAAACCTCACTTTTACCACCATTTAATAGATATTCTAGTCCTAAAATATGGGCATCTGCTAAATCATTGACATGAATATAATCGCGGATACAAGTACCATCAGGAGTAGGATAATCAGTACCAAAAATACTAATAGCTTCCCGTTGACCTAATGCTGTTTGCAATATTAAAGGGATTAAATGGGTTTCGGGATGATGATCTTCTCCTAATAATCCTTGGGGGTTAGCACCAGCAGCATTAAAATACCGAAAACGCACCGATTTAAAATCGTATGCTACATCAAAATCAGTTAATATTCTTTCTACCATTAATTTGGTTGCACCATAGGGATTAATGGGATTTTGGGGATGATCTTCGGTAATGGGAATAAAATCCGGCACACCATAGGTAGCACAGGTGGAAGAAAAGACAAATTTATGAATAGAAGCTGCTAACATTGATTCTAATAATGTCAATGTTCCTAAAACATTATTCCGGTAATATTTAGCAGGATCGGTAACAGATTCTCCTACATAAGCATAGGCGGAAAAGTGCATAACTGCGGCAAAATTGCGAGTCTGAAAGAGATTATCTAATAAAGTGCGATCGCTTGTATCTCCTTGGATCAATTCTACTTGTAAAACCTGTTCTACCAAATCCCGATGTCCATACACCAGATTATCTAGAATTACCACCTCATAACCGGCTTGCTTGAGTGCTAATACCGTATGAGAACCAATATATCCTGCTCCCCCCGTTACCAAAATACTAGGTTTTACCACTGACATAGTTTCTCCTGGATGATGATTTGATTAATCTAATTTAGCGTGAGTTTTAATGATTATAGAAAATAGTCAACTGATAATTATATAGTTTATATTAAGTTTAACCCGAATTGATTTGAGGGAATAACCATGACAGTATCCGTAGAATATATACCTGTTACTCCTATTGAATACCCGGAAGAGGACGGTAAACCAATGGCTGAAGGTGATCTACAATGTAGTTATTTGACCTATGCGAGAAATGTCCTCCGGATTTATTTTCAAAATCGTCCAGATGTGTATGTAGCTGGTAACTTATTCATCTATTATGAAAAAGGTTATCCTGGGTCAGTTGTCGCACCAGATGTATTTGTGGTATTTGGTGTGGAGAAACATGATCGAGGTAGTTATAAAACCTGGGAGGAAAATGATCAAACTCCTGGTTTTGTCTTAGAAATTACCTCAAGAAGTACCCGCAGTCAAGATCAAGGAGCAAAAAAAGGAATTTACGCTTTTTTAGGTGTCAGTGAATATTTTCAATATGATCCTACAGGGGATTATCTTAGTCCTCAATTGCAAGGTTTACATTTAGTTGATGGTAATTATTTACCGATTTTACAACAGGGTGTAAATGATCATATCATCTCTTTAAAAAGTGAAGTATTAGGTTTAGAGTTGCGACTAGAAGAGGGAAAATTACGTTTTTACAACCCTGTTACAAATCAAATTCTTCTCACTCATGAAGAGGAAGTAACTGCTAGACAGGAATCTGAAACAAAAGCGCGGAAGTTAGCTGCTAAATTACGCGAGTTGAATATTGATCCTGATAGTTTATAATGAATAAGATATATCCCCAACTTTTTTAATAATTCGGGGATATGAAAATTACGTTTCTAATTACGTTTCTAATTACGTTTTTAATTACATTTTCTGCGTGAAAAACAAATGAACTCACAGAAACTACAACCCAGAGAATCATTAAATAAAGCATTTCTGAAAATCAATCCTTTTAGAAAGGATATTGAAACTTTCAAAAAACATCTAAAAAACCTAATTGCAAAAATTAACGAATCTGAATCAGAGGAATTTCATAAAAACCTGATTGCTGACTTTTTCAAGAACACATATTACAGTTATCATCACTTTATTAATACTAAAGGACGAAATGACCTGGTTATTCATAATGGTCAAGACCCTAAAACCAGTGTTGGTGTAATTTTAGAAGTTAAAAAGCCAACAAATAAAAGCGAAATGCTCAAAATTGATAATTTAAATACTAAAGCATTTCAGGAATTAGTTTTATATTTTCTCAGAGAACGTTTAACAGAGAAAAATCTAGAACTGAAATATTTAATAGCAACTAATATTTACGAATGGTTTATTTTTGA
>NZ_JACJQS010000032.1:0-57036 GCF_014696755.1 Anabaena sp. FACHB-1391
GTAGGTAAGGTCACGGGCAGAACACCCGTTAATAGGCTCTATGTGGAAGTACAGTAATGTATGTAGCAGAGGAGTACTAACAGACCGAGGGCTTGACCTCTATATTCTTAATTGCTATTATTATTTCTCGTTCTCGAATGCAGTCTTCAGGGTTTTGTGAATTTTAGATTTTAGATTTTAGATTTTGGATTATTTGCCAACAATGTAGAAACTAAAAGTTCCAATTTTGGGAATTATAAAAGACTGATAATTAGTTTCTCTAGTTGAGAATAATATCAGTTGTTAAGTTTCTGTGAACCATGTTGAATTATTTTCTGCAATCTAAAATCGAAAATCCAAAATCCAAAATCACCAAGTTTTCCTGGTGTCTATGGCGCGGTGGAACCACACTGATACCTTCCCGAACTCAGAGGTGAAACGCTGCTGCGGCGACGATAGTTTGGGGGTAGCCCCATGTCAAAATAGCTCGATGCCAGGTTTATTATTTACAACCACATCACCCCCTCTATTTATTTAGCGGGGGTTTTGTGTTGGGCGACAATTTTTTAGCGATGACTGTGGTGAGCTTATCCCCATCTGTGTCAAAAAGTTAATTTAACATCTGAAAGATTTACCTATCCCCTTTTATCTTCTTCCAATGAACCACGAAGGAGCAAAGAACAGGAAGGAAAGGAGGTTTGAGAGATATTTGGCGTAAGTCCTATTACAAAACGAAGTGCATAATGTGGGATATAAAAAAAGTTTATGGGTGGGAATTGGTTGTCAACAAGGAATTTCCCAGGAGTTAATTAAATCCGCTATTAAAAAGGTTTTCCAAGAGTACCAACTTGTGTATGATGAAATAGCTGGAATTGCAACTATTGATAAAAAAGCTTCAGAAATTGGTTTGGTAGAATTTTGTGATTCAGAAAATTTACCTTTAAAAACCTTTAGTTCTGAATTTTTAAATAATGTATTTGTTCCTAATCCTAATCATAGTATTACTAAGTTATTGGGGACATCTAGCGTAGCAGAGGCATCAGCAATTCTTGCAGCTTCAGAAATCACATCTGCGGAAATAACTTTATTAGTTCCTAAACAGATTTTTCGATTCCAAGACAAAGTAGGAGCGCTAACTCTAGCCATTGCTCAACTGTACTGCATTTAATTTGTATTTAATTTGTATAATTATAGCGGACAGGATGCTGACACCACAATTTAAAAGTGATTAAAAATTGATATTTAATCAATTGTATTAACAACTTGGTTAATAATACCAGAAACAATTGATAGGACTATTGAACCGAAAAAAGCGGGAATAAAACCCCGAATTTCAAACCCAGAACCGGGAGTTATGGAACTCGCAAACCATAGAGTTAAGGCATTAATTACAAATGTAAATAAGCCTAAAGTGATGAAGGTGATAGGAAATGCTAAAATCTGCAAAATAGGGCGAATAATGGCATTTACTAAACCAATGACAATAGCGGCCATTAAAGCAGCAGTAAAGCCACTGAGAATGATACCAGGGACGATTTTAGCTGTAATTAACAATGCTACCGCAGTACCAAGCCAGGTCAAGAGGAAGTGTTTCATATTTTTATCGTTATTGGGAAGTGCGTTTTACAAAAACTTTCCATGTACCACCACCAACTACACCGTCAGGTTCTAGTCCGTAGCGGAGTTGAGCAGATTTGACTGCTGTTTCCGTGGATACTCCGAAATACCCATCTATTTTACCAGTTAAAAACCCTAGATTTTGTAATTGTTTTTGCAACTTAATTACTTCTGGACCACTCATACCTAAACGCAAAATTGGCCATCCCTCGGTTGTATATTGGATACCAGGTATTTGCTGATTAATAGGAGTTGGTTGAATTTTATTTGCCGGGGTTGTGCGTTTGATAGTTGGGCTATTAATTTTGGGT
Organism: Anabaena sp. FACHB-1391; assembly: GCF_014696755.1. Classification (NCBI taxonomy): domain Bacteria; kingdom Bacillati; phylum Cyanobacteriota; class Cyanophyceae; order Nostocales; family Nostocaceae; genus Anabaena; species Anabaena sp. FACHB-1391. The sequence continues at coordinate 1,908 of NZ_JACJQS010000032.1, forward strand.
TTATTATTTATTTGACTGGGAATATTAGTAATACTATTGATAGTATTAGGTGATGAAGAGATATTTGCAGGACTGGGAAATAGTCTTTGCCAAGTAATATTATCTACATTACCATTCGGATTTAACCCAGCAGCTTGCTGAAAGCGATAAACGGCCATAGCTGTACTTTGTTGATACGTACCATTTACATCTCCCGTATAAAAGCCTAAAATCTTCAAAGCTGCTTGAAGTTCGGTAACGCGCTCCCCTTGACTACCCAGTTTTAGGAGAGGACGGTTAATTTTCGTTTCTGGGTTTGATTGAGCGGTTTTAAATGGCAGTGCTATTGATACTAATGCAGATGAACTAATCAATAGGGGTGTTGTTATTAACAATAGTAAACAATAACAACAATTGGCTCTGAATTTGGGGATACTTGTCATGTGACTAACTTTCATAGAACTTTTATAACTTTTATATAAGTTTCCTATGCTTATATTATATGACACTGAGGGCGAGCAGATTTTGTTGGGTTTCCTTGGGTCAACCCAACTTCCGCAATTTCAGGTTTTTTTGAGATTAATGAGATGAAGATGTTAAAAAATGACAGTCCCAATAGCTTCTTCTGGTCCAACTATAGACAAGTATGGTGTTTGTAAATATTTACGAGCAGATGTAATTGCCTCCGTTGCTGTGACATTATTAATTAGTTCGGGAAATTGTTGATCAAATTCAATTCCTAAACCTAAAATTTCATACCAACCATATATTTGAGCAATATGTCCATTAGTTTGTTTACCTAAAGCATATTGACCGATAATTTTGTTTTTAGCGGTTTGTAATGCTGCTGCTGATAGTTCGGTGTTACATAATAATTCTACTTCATGGCGGAGTCCTTGAAAAGCAATTTTGGTATTTTCTGGTGCGGTACCAATATAAACTATAAAGGCAGCGGGAAATAGTCGGGTAGAATAAATAGCAGATACATCATAAGCTAAACCCTGCTTTTCTCGCAATTCTACAAATAAACGACTAGAAAGACCATTACCTAAATAACTAGAAAGCAATTTAAGAGCGGCATATTCTGGGTTATTTACTGATGGTCCTAAATAACCTAATATGATAATTGATTGTTGTGTATTTAAGGGTTGTAGACAAGGTTTGGGTGAGGCAATAATTGGTGATAAATTAAGAGTATATTTGACAGAAGTGGGTATTTTCCAGTCACCAAAAATCTTTGTAATTAGCTTTTCTGCTTGTTCTGCTGTAATGCGTCCAGCAATGCTAATTACAATATTATCAGGACGGAAATGAGTTTGATGATATTCAACTAAGTCAGCACGGGTAATACTGCTCATAGTTGTTTCATCCCCTAAAACTGACATAGAATAGGGATGATTTGAGTACATTACCTGACGCAATTGTTCAAAAGCTAGGTGAAAAGGTTGCTCTTTTTGGGAACGAATATCTTGAATTGCTAATCGTTTTTCTAATTCTATTTGATTTTCAGGAAAAGTAGGCGATCGCAATAATTGTCCGGCTAATGTTAAAATGTCAACAAAATCGGCAGTTACTGTTTTTAAAGATAGCAAAAAATAATCTGTAGCTGCATCTGTACCTAAACTAGCTCCCACAGATTCAATTTTTTCAGCAATTTCTAAGCTTGATAAACCATCACAACCCTTTGTCATTACTGCTGATAACAAATGAGCTAAACCAGCTTTTTCTCGTGGTTCATAACAACTACCAGCACGAATAAAAATCCGTCCGGCAATAATATCAGCGGCTTGATTTTCTGATACTAATAAAACAATGCCATTACTTAATACAGTACGATGAATGAGCGAGGGACTATTAATACTTTGCATTCTTAATTTCACAGGTTAATAATTAACAAGGTTGGAGAATTGTCACAGCATAATTAGCTGGAGAAAGATACTGTTGAGCTATTTTTTGCAATTCCTGAGCATTGAAAGACCGGATTTCTTGGGGATAAGTAACAGCCAATTCAGCTTGGGCTATAGTATGATAAAAACCATAAAAACTACTTAGTTGATTTGGTGTTTCTGTAGAAAAAGCATAATCATTACATAAAATCCTCTGAATGCGATTTAATTCTTGCTGACTAATTTCTTGATTTTGCAATGCTTGTAAATGGGAACAAATTAAATCTTCAACTCGTTGCAGATATTCTGATTCTAACCAAGCTGTAATTGTAAATAAACTTGATTCTTGTTGTAGAGAAAAATCACAGGAAATTCCTTGAACAAGTTGTTTATCTTCCCGCAAATCAGATACTAAGCGAGAAATTCTGCCTGCCCCTAATAGCGCTGATAATAATTCTAAACCATGAACAGCCCGAAATTTTTCTACACCTGGTACTTTCCAAGCCATCATTAACCTGGCTTGTTCCAATCTCGGTAATATTAACTCATGACGACGAATGCCTTTAATTATCGGGGCTGGAACTTTGCCTTGGGGACAACTATGCCGTTTGGGAAAATCCGCAAATACACGGCTTACCAATTCCTGAGCAGCTTTTTCACCAATTCCCCCCACAATTACCACAGTCATATTTTCTGGTTGGTAATAACTGCGATAAAAGCAACGCATAGCCTCCGGAGAATGCTGCATCAATTCTTTCTCAGTACCCAAGACAGAACGTCCATAAGGGTGGTTTTGGTAAACATTTTTAACCAGAGATTGAAAACCCAGCCAATCGGGATCATCATTATAACCACGAATTTCTTCTAACACCACATCCCGTTCCCTGATAAATTCGTCGTCAGGAATGGCTGCATTCAGGAGTAATTCCCCTAAATGGGGTAGAGTATGTTCTAGATGATTAGCAGCGGTTGTAATGCAATAATGGGCATAATCGTGGCTTGTTGCCGCATTACTGACACCGCCAATTTTTTCGATGTGATCATCAAATTCCCCAGGAAGCAGGTTGGGAGTGCCTTTAAAAATCATGTGTTCTAGGAAATGTGCCATTCCAAACCAAGATTCTGGTTCTAGGTTAGCACCTGCACGCACCCAAACGTCAGCTACTACCACTGGTGTAGTGGATATCTCTTGGTGAATTAATGTTAAGCCATGATCTAATTTGATAATTGAACCGGGAAACACTTTGTTGGTGAGTTGTTTTGACAATTTTTTCTAACTGCATAAAATTTAATTTCGTTATTTTAACCTTGATTTTTAGGACTTATAGCAATTTTATCTGAGATTGCACAGAATGATCATCATTATTTATCTGCGGTTATCTGTGTTTATCTGCGGTTATCTGCGGTTATCTGCGGTTAATTATTCTTAATACGGTCTTTCTATACAACTTCATATTTATGTATTAATAATAACAAACCACAGAGAACACGGAGAAATAAGGGGTTGAGAGGTTTTTGCGTCATTTGTAAATTTTATGTAAATTTTATTATTATGGCGGGCTAGAAGCCCACCCCACAAGAGAAAGAAGTCTACCCCACAAAAGTTTGACAAATTTTAGCTATGCAAATTAGCTATGTTTTTCCTCTTCAATTAAAATGGGTAAGTTTTCCCTTCTCCAAGTTGCTAAATCTGCTAAGGAGCGATCGCGGTAACGTCCATATTTTTCAGGTTTACTCTTGATTTTTACACCCAAATCTGGGACAATTCCAAAGTTAGGAGCCATGGGTTGAAAATGTTTTGGTGCAGCGGATCTGATAAACTCAAATAATGCCCCCATCATGGTTGTAATAGGTAAAATTAACGGTTCTTTTCCTAAAGCTAATCTCGCAGCATTTGTTCCCGCTAACCAACCTCCCGCAGATGCAGCAGTGTAACCTTCTGTTCCGATTAATTGTCCCGCAGCTAATAAGGTGGGACGTTGTTTAAATTGCAAAGTTGCTAACATTAACTGAGGTGCATTTAAAAAAGTATTGCGGTGCATTACTCCTAATCTGACAAATTCGGCTGTTTCTAACCCAGGTATCATTTGAAATACTCGTTTTTGTTCACCCCAACGCAAATTAGTTTGAAATCCTACCATATTCCAAAGTTGACCAGCTTTATCTTCTTGTCGCAATTGAATTACCGCATAATTACGTTCTCCAGTACGAGGATCGGATAAACCCACTGGTTTGAGAGGTCCATAACGCATGGTATCTTCCCCTCTTTTTGCCATTTCTTCAATTGGTAAACAAGCTTCAAAAAATTTCGCTGTTTCTCTTTCAAAGTCTTTTAATTCTGTTTGTTCGGCTTGACAAAGTGCTTCTCTAAATTGTAAATACTGCTCTTTATTCATGGGACAATTTAGATAAGCTGCTTCACCTTTGTCATAGCGAGAAGCCATAAATACAATATCTTTATTGATAGAATCTCCCGCAATAATGGGACTTGCAGCATCAAAAAAGTTGAGGTATTCCATCCCCGTAAATCGTTGTAAATCTGCGGCTAAATCGGGACTGGTTAAGGGTCCTGAAGCTAAAACGACAATACCTTCGGGAATGGCTGTAACTTCCCCCCGTCGAAAATCAATTAAAGGGTGATTGGCTAGGGTTTTGGTCAAATCTTCCCCAAATTGTCCTCTGTCCACCGCCAAAGCCCCACCAGCGGGGACTGCGTGTTCATCTGCTTTAGAGATGACAATAGAACCAAGTTGCCGTAATTCTGCGTGTAATAGACCAGCAGCGCGATCGCTGGCCATAGCCCCAAAGGAGTTACTACAGACCAATTCGGCTAAATTTTCGGTATGATGGGCAGGGCTGAAGCGTTTAGGGCGCATCTCATGAAGAATTACAGGCACGCCCGCTTGGGCTATTTGCCATGCTGCTTCTGTTCCTGCAAGTCCGCCGCCAATTACTTGTATCGGTTGTTGTGTCATAGTGATTTGAGATTGGAGATTGGAGATAAAATTATTATTCAAATAGAGAACGAGGTGGTTGAGATTGTCGAATAATTGACATTAATGTACCAAGTTTAACAGATGAGTGTTAGGTACAATAGCAGTCAAAGTAGAGTCTTCTATTGCTTTTTGCATGACAATATGACTTCCTTTTTGTCTAACTTCTGTAAAGCCATTGTCTTGTAAAATTTTGCAGATTTCTTTACCTGATAGTAAGCGTAACTTACCCAACAGAAACCTCCAAATTAGTAATAAAAATTTCGCTTTTAAGACGATTTTTTATTTCTGAAGGTGAAGCAAACTCTAAAAATAATTCAATTGCTTCTTTTAAATTATCTTTTGCTTCCTCAATGCTATCTCCTTGACTAGCAATATCTAATTCTGGACACAGGGAAACATACCCATTGTCTTCTTTTTCAATAATTACAGTAAATCTTTGTTTAATAGTTGGCATGGAATATGTAAGCTCCTTAATATCTTTATATTATTATACTGCTTATTGTCCACGAAATATGTTTTAACCTGGATCAATTGAATTACAGTAATAATTTTCCAAAATATAAACAATAGTAACACAAAATGGTTGATACTTTCCGTCATTATTCAATTCTAAATAATCCTTAATAATATTCCTGATTTCCTCTTCATTAAAGTCTTCATCTTCTAATAATTTTAATTCTGCATCAATTGCAGCTTGACGCATTCTTTTTAAATTGGGAATATTCAAAGCTAATTTTTCTATTGTTGTCTCAGCAGCAAGTTTTTTATTAGTTTCTTCTGTCGGTAAAATTTCACCAGCAGCAGAATATTTAAAAAACCCTGCACAATTTGCTATTAACGGTGAAACTAACAACTTTTCATCATACCAATTATCTTTTTGATGTCCACAATGTACAGGAACACGGGGTTGTTGATCTTCTCCTTGACAGGAAACTATAAGATTAAAATAATCAAATCTCACAGTTTCATCTATACCTTGAGGTTTAAAATGTTCAATATGATAATTTCCTTGTGGTATGGGTTTTTGAATGATTTGACCATCAATATATTCACTTGCAGGTTTCGTTTCTGGTAGTTGCAGAAACTCATCTAATGTCAGAGCTTTTTGGATTACTTGTACCATTTTGGTTGAATTATAGAAAATCTTTGTCTTTCAAATTGTAGATTTTAAAAATTGCTTTGTGATGGAAAGGGTTAAAGGGTAAAGAGTAAATATTTGTTTATGATCATTTTCCTCTTTCCCTTTCACCCTAAATCAAGCAATATTTATCGTTACCCTACCAATTTAATTTCTAAGCACAAAGAGCTAAAATTTGCTCAACAACTTCCAAGTTAACATCTTTATTTTCTCCCAAAGCTGTCATCCCATGTTTTTCTAAATTCTCAATAACTGCGGGAATAGTTTCTAACCCCACACCATAATCAGATAAGTGAGTACGCACCCCAACTGATTCAAAGAAATCACGAGTTTTACTAATTGCTGTATTCACCCGTTCCTCTTCTGAACCACCGACAAGATCCCAGACTCTATCTGCATATTGTAGAAGTTTTTGCCATTTGCGATCGCGTTTAATTGTTAAAGTGCTAGGTAAGACAACCGCTAAAGTTTGAGCATGATCTAAGCCATGTAAAGCTGTCAATTCATGACCTATCATATGAGTAGTCCAATCTTGGGGAACACCAGCCGCAATTAACCCATTTAAGGCCATTGTTGCTGACCAAACTAAATTTGCTCTAGTATCATAGTCTGTAGGGTTTGCTAAAGTTTTTGGTCCTTCTGAAATCAAAGTTTTCAAAATTGATTCAGCCATGCGGTCTTGTAGTGGTGCATTTACCGGATAGGTTAAATATTGTTCCATGACATGAGTAAAAGCATCAACAATACCATTACCAACTTGTCTAGGAGGGAGGGAAAAAGTTGTTTCCGGGTCAAGAACTGAAAATTTAGGAAATACCAAAGGACTGGCGAAATATAACTTTTCTTGAGTTTCCCACTTGGTAATAACCGCGTTTGTATTCATTTCCGAACCGGTCGCCGGTAAGGTCAACACCACCCCCATTGGTAAAGCCGCAGTTACAGGCGCACCCTTTGCTAAAATATCCCAAGGGTCGCCTATAAAAGGAACAGCAGCAGCGATAAATTTAGTTCCGTCCGCGACAGAACCACCACCCACTGCGAGGAGAAAGTCAATACCTTCTTTGCGTATCAATTCAACGGCTTGCATTAAAGTTTCTAAGTGGGGGTTAGGTTCAATACCGCCAAACTCAAATACATTCCGTCCCGCTAATGCTGATTTTACCTGATCATAAACACCATTGGCTTTAATACTACCTCCCCCGTAGGTAATCAGGATTTTAGCATCTGGGGGAATTTCTGTACCAATGTTAGCAATTTGACCTTTACCAAACAGGATTTTAACAGGATTATAAAAAACAAAGTTTTCCATGATAGTTAGACAAAGGAATGAGATTTGATCTTGAGTATTGTAATCAGTTTCTTGTTTTTTTGCATATTCAACTACATCCCATTTATGAAAAATAAGATCTGAAAAATAAGATATGCAGTTAATATGGCAGAATTTTTTATAAATATCCACCAAACCAATAAATCAGATTTTCCATAATTTATGATTCTTTTAGATATTCAATATCAACATTAACAGAGGTTTCCTTAAATTCACCATTGCGCCAATTATCAGCAATATCTTTAATAAAACTAGCTAGAGGAATAGCAACTAATAAACCCACCACACCTCCTAATTTTGCTCCTATCAATAAAGAAATTACCACCCATACAGGATTTAAACCAGTTAAATTTCCTAAAATGCGTGGAGCCACAATATTAGAATTAATTTGGTCAATAGCTACACCTATAGCTGCAACTTCTAAACCTAAACCAAAGTCTTTTAAGGACACTAATAAACTAACAATACCAATACCAATACCTGTTCCAAAAGGAAATAGGGAAAATAAACCAATTCCTAAGCCAAAAAGTAATGATAAAGGCACACGTAACAATACAAATGCGAGTGTTATAGTCATAGCTAAAATAGCACCTAATGTAGCTTGACCTATGAAATAATTATTAAAATCTTCCCGCAGTAACTCCCTAACTTTCCTAGTAATATGTGCAGGAAACCAGAGATAAATTCCATCCCATAAACTTTCACCATTCAAAACTAGATAAATCGTCAGAACTATAGTTATGATTAAATTAAATAAATTTCCAATAGTGTCCAAAGCAAAACCTAAGATTTTTCCAGTAAAAGACTGAAGTTGAGCAGATATTTTCCCTAAAAATTCAGCAGCCAAACCACTTAAATTGACTGGTAATTTTTGTGTGGATGCCCAATTTTGTAAAGCTTCTATTTGTTGAGTTCCAGATTCAATCCAATAGGGAAGAAGATTAGCTAATTCATTCAATTGCTCCAGAATAAGTGGTAATAAAATAACCCCAATTGCACCTAAAATTATAATAGATAATAGCAATACTACTACAACAGCTAAAATACGAGGTACTCCACGTTTTTGGAGAAGTTTAATCGGATAATCTAAAACAAAAGCTAGGAGAATAGCAATAGAAATAATACTCACTAAAGGTTGAAAATAGTTAATAAATTGAATTAATAACCATCCATTAAGAATAATTATAGGAAATGCTAATCCTATATTTAGCCATTTCGGTAAATTTGCTAGTTTTTTCTCTGGTTGTGATTCCATGGAATTTATTAATAATCTAAGTAATAATCTAAGTTATTGGAAAAGCAATTAAAAATTTTCATTTTCAAAGCTTTTGATTACCTAACTGATACAGCCCACACTATCATTTTATAGCGTTTTAATAAAATCTAACATGATTTTTTGAGGTAAAATTGCTAAAGGTCTTACTTCTCCTGCTTTTTGAGAAAAATATTCCCCTTGCTGGATATCTTCTGCTGTTAACAAATCTAAATCCCAACCTTCAGAAAGTACAAGTTGATTTAATGGTACTAACAAGGGTGCTTGGAAGACATAACGAACAGCTTTTTGATCGCTATAAATTCCAAATTGAGAAAAAGCCGTTAATTCATAACCAATTTCTTCCATAACTTCTCGTTGAACCGCTATTTCTGGAGTTTCTCCAGGTTCGATATGTCCACCAAACAAAGCCCAACATCCAGGAGCTATAATATTAGGAATATTATCCCGTAATTGCATCAAAAACTTATTCTCTCGATAGAGAATAGCAACGGATACATTCACTAATTGACCGTTCATAAATTACTTGACCTCTAAATAAATTTCCCCGTATTCTTTTCCGTCCAGAGGAATACTTTTGTACTTAACATTACCTTTGAATATTACCTGTTCTCCAATTCCCAGGTTTCTCTGATTAGTAATCACCCAGATTTTACCAGTTGAATCACTAATTTGATATGCTTTTTTTTTAATTAAAGGAGCGGTTTTTTCTACTTTACCTTGAATATAAATTGTAGTATTGTCATCTTTGCGGCTGATTTTCTGAATTTGTGTCACATTGGCACCAATCTTAAAATTTTCCAGATTTATACCAGAATTTGCTTGATTATTGCAAGCATAAAGTCCTGTAATCACAGAACAACATAGTCCCTGGTAAAATAATCGCCAAGTAAAAATTTTTCGTTGTTGCATAAGAGTTTACACAAGTTACTTTCTACTTATAGCGTTTCCCAGTCTCATGAAGTACACACGAATTTATTCCCTGTTCAGAGTTCCCTGTTCAGAGTTCCCTAAAACTAAAAAACTTTGTACCTCACAAGCATGGCAACTGCTATATCATAATAGTATTTTGTTCAAAAAATACAAAATTATGCCAAAATAATCAAGAGATCAATTAGTTTTCAACTATAACTCTATTTATGGAATTTATGGTATTTATTGTTTTATATATAAGTGATTATGGAATATGATACAGCTAAAATCAGGATTTTTATCTAGATATTTTCTGACGATTGGGGTAGGAATGCTATTCACTTAACAAATCTCGCTGCACCACTTTCCCCTGCTTAAAGAGATCACTAATAATTACTAAAGTTACCAGAAGCGTTAGCATAGCTTACCGCAAGTATCGCTAGTTAATTTGCATCCTCTAAATATTGCAATCCCCACTGATACAAAGAACGCATCAATAAGTTATTCAAATTCGGAAGAGTGCTGATTTCTTTGAATGTATCCGTCATCAGTTTTTTAATGTTTTCTGAAGTTGTTGGCATATATACACCTGAAAATTTATTATTAGCCCAAATATTACCGATTTTTGTTGAATTTATAGATTCCCCTTTATGAATAATTTCGTTGCGCTTTGTTCTAATAGCCTTTAACAATTTTGACCATTTATTATCTTCTTTGAATTTTTTGTAAATACACCAACCTTGCATTAATTCTGCTAGACTTGGTTCATCTTGATTACTTACTATCCAACCTTTAGCAGTCCAATTTTGGGCTGTTGATTGAATATATAATAACTGTTCTAACAATTGGACAAACTGAATAAATGCAGTGGTGTAATTTTCTCGTTTTAGAGAAAGTTCTAAGATGATTGTTGATTCCCAAAGTTTGCTAAGATCATCAGTTTGTATTTTTTGCAGTTGAGTTTTCCAATTGATGATTTTTTCTGAATCAGTTATTTTACTAACATCATTACAACCTATCCAATCTTTGAGATTTCGGTAAAAATATTTATTAGATTCCCAGTTACTATATTGTGCTAAAAAACCAGCTAATTTATATAATACTGAATGACGATTTTGATGGACTTTTAGCCAAATTTGGGTTTCTGAAAAATCACCTCTTTCCCAAGCTGATTTAATTTTTACTTTTTCTAACGCCCAGAAATATTCACTCATAGTAATAGGTTGAAAACTCTGGGAATGATTAGCAGTAATTAAACCATTTTCTAAGGTAGTAAAAAATTCCTTTGGTTCATCGGGACTAGCATTAAATACTTGATATTGACGTACTAAAGCGGCTGCACAAATTTCTACATTAGAAGCAATTACAGGGGTACATCCTTTAGTTTGAATCCAGAGAACAAACTCTTGATTTTCGTTAGCATTGATAGCTTCTTTTAAAACCAGTTGTTCTAATTCTTCACGAATTTCATGACTGTTACCAGCATTAATTTTTGGAGCGTGAATATCAACCCTAATATTAGGAAATAAACTTTTAATTTTTCCCTTCATTAATTCTGCTAACCATAAAGTATCTAATCTGCGAAAATTCCAACTAATACTTTCCGGTTGGTCTGTTCCCCATAGGATAATATGTTTTAAGCCTTGTTTTACTCCTCCTGCAATGACAGTTTTATCTAACAATAATTCCACATTACTAAAATCACCACCTAACCATTCTTGACAGTAATCATAATATCTTTTACCTAAATCTCGACCACTCCAAGGATAGGTTTTACCATCTTCGTCTTCATGTTTACCCCGTTCTATTCCTAGTTCTTGATAGAGTTCGTTGATATGTGGAGGATAACTAATATTACCATCTGCACCAAAGGAACGGATAATACCATCTTGACAACGCCAGCCTATTTGTCGAGTTCCTACGGTAATGATCAGGGTGCTAACTTTATCTGTGTTATTTGTGGTTGTCATAATGGGAAGATTTGCAGTTTATTTTGTAATTTTTCTAAATATCTTCGGCGTGGATTTTCATTAGCACCAAATACTGTTACTACTTGGTAATTTCCTAAATCTGTAATCCATACAGGGGAAGGAATAACCTGATTATCTTGAATTTTGCCACAAAGATTACCGTCATAATTATCATTAAATTTTAGTTCATCACTATGTAAAACTGATAGGGCATAAGATTTACCGAATTTTTCATCTCCAGAACATACAAAGATGCGACAATTTGCGTCTATTGCTTCTGTCCATTGGTTATTTCTAACTATTCCACAAGTTCTTAATTGTCGAGAATTAAAATTCACACCTAAGGTTTGTAATGCTTCATAAAAATTCCTGATTTTAGTTGTGAATAATTCTTGAAATTGTTTAGTATTATTTGGTAATGTCCAAAAAATATCATCACTTTCAGTAATTAAATTACAGCCACGATACCAAGGAGGACGGGGAGGATTACGATCTTTTCGAGAATATAATGGTCTTCTTGCACCTTGACCAATACCACCCAAATGAAACATTAACCAGGTGAGATTTTTGATTAATTTCTTTAAGTTCTGTTTTTGAGATTGGGGAATTTCCGGTGAATAGTTTAATGTGAATATTCCTGATTGTTCACCAAAATCATCATTTTTATTTGCAGCATTATCTCTAATAGTTTTTCCTTCTAATACTCTGACCATTAACCAGCCATATTGTTTACTAGGGTTAATACCACCAAATATTTTAGCTTCCCATGTTTGCACTTGTCCAGGTTCTAAAATTCCTAGTGCAAAGGTTCTAAACCAATAACGTAACATTGATTTAAAGGCAACAGATCGAACTTCTGGATTAGGAATGGTATCTGGTTTTAATTTTCCTTGGCTAAATTTAAAATTACCATCTCTGTCTTTTTGGTAAGGCTGTTTAATATCTTTTAATTTTTGTCTACCATGTATTAACTGGCCTTCTATAATAAATTCAACTCGGAAAAATTCACTTTCAGGTTTATGATTACCTATACCTGCGGGATTTAATTGACCATAACCAGTGTTAACTTGAGAACCTACACCAGCTTGTAAACCTTTGATTAACCACTGTTTGACTTTTTCTAATATTTCGTTATCCTGGCAGTTACTAGCTAACCGTAACCCAATCACAAATATGGGTTTTTCTAAACTGAAAAATGGGTTAGGATTGGGGCTATATTTAGGTGTATTATTGGGTGAATTATTATCCCATTGCCAAATATTATTAACCATATCCACAGCTAATACATTTTGATTTTGATTTGGTAAAGGATAAGCGTCTAAGAATACAACTTTACCCGCTTGATTGGCTTGATCTTGAGTTTCTAATGAACCAAAATAGAGGGCAATTTGTTTTTCTGCTTCTTGCCATTCAATGTTGTGTTTAGCCATGATTTCCCGGATGGCTTGGGTTCTGGCCACACCGCGCAGGGTGCTAGAGGGAATATAAGGAATACCCAAAGCATCAAAAGCCGGTAATAAAATACTTTCTGGTCCTTTATGTCCACCTACTCTAATTCTCCAAGGACATTGGACTTTAAAACTTTTTTGGGCTATTAATTCAGTACGTTTTGTTAGTTGTTGTAATCGCTGGGAATATTTTGACCCCTGTTCGGCCATTTGTAATATTTGTACTTTGGTGGAGTCTTTATAATCATGATTGGGTGATAGCGAAGCGCTGCTGCAAGGAGTTCGCATCCAACGCAAATATTCTACAAAACTCGCCTCTGGATGTGGTTGAGGTTCATTTTCTGGGTTTAACCAGGGAGAAGGTATAGGTGGTTGATGTTTACCCCCAGCACCACCTCCATGACCACTCACAGGAACATTAATTACTCTTCTAGGTTGATTAACATTTGGCATTGGTTTTGCTGATGGTTGAGGTTTTTTAGGTTGATTAGGTTTTTCAAATACCATGATTTTTACTCTCCCTTAATATCCCAATAAACAGCAGTAGCCCAAAAACTAAATTCTTGTGCTAAAGCTAATCCCAAACCTGTGATACCTAAATATTCATCTGTGTTAAAATTTTTTAGTGTTGTTAAACCTTGTTCACCAGATAAATTTTGTGTTCCTGAAATAGTTTGCAAACATTCAAAGAATTTTTCTACCACTTCTTTTTTACCCATCATTGTCTTCTCAGATAATGCCATTTCTTCGGCTTTTAATCGCATCATTCCCCAAGTAGAAAGGTATGTATAAAGTTCCACCGCTTGACCTTTTTGTTGTTTTAAACGATTCTCATCTTGACGGTGTAAATTGCGTAAATTATTTAAAGCGTCATAAGTTGGTGTGGCAATGGTTCTAGGGTCAAATGTCATTTTTAATCACTCCTTTGAAAAAAACATAAAAAGGGCGATTGGAAATCGCTACTACACAGTCAAAGTTCACCTTCGTGGACTAAATAGGTGATTTAGGCTGTGACGCACCCAAATTTTATAATCCTAATATAGCTAAATCTTGTGGTGCGGGCATCTTGCCCGCTAGAATTATACAACTAGAATTATACAAATTAAACGCACAACAACTTATCATTATTTTATCCATTGTTGCACAAAACCCCGTCCTAAACTTTCTTGTCCGCCAATTTGTAATATTTCATTGTCTGCTAATAAGGTTTTAAAATCTTGATCTGATTTTTTTGATTTTCCATTAGCTTGTGATGTAATTCCCCAAGGTAAATACATTAATGTATCTGGTGGAATTGCTTCCTCATAACGGAAACCACCATTTACAGATTTATGTTCATCGAGTTTAATTTTCACCTGTCTCCATAAACTCATTTGAATTAATGTAGCACAGTGTTTATCAGGTAAAACCAATAACCGATTTATAGAAACCGTAGCATCAGCTTTTGGTACAAATTGTTGTAAATTTTGTCCTGGTTGTAATTGATTTTTTGGGATAATTGCATCCTTTAAATAAACCGGAGAATTATTATTAAAGTTACAACTATATTCTACAGGTATGGGTAATTTACCTCCTTGTAAACGTTGCCAACGTTGTAATAAAAGCGGGCAACTAATCCATACTACACTATGACTTAATGATGGTACTGGCAACCATAATATAGAAGCGTCACCAATCCAAATATCACCCTGTTCTAGTTGTCCGTCTTGTAAATCAGTGCCAAATAGTTGATATTTTAGGTCTTTATCTGTAGCCAATGAACGTACTTTACCCCTGACTGTACTAGAAGGAATATAAGGTAAATTAGTATGAGATTCACGGGCAATTCCTAATAAATTACCTTCCTGAGTTATGCCACCTGTATGTAATGGTGAAAGTAGATATAAATAGATGTATTCCATTAAGATTTCTCCTCACTTTTTCCTTGATATTGAATCCACAACATTTCTGAATAACCCAATTGTCGCCAATTGTTTACACGATTATCTTCATTAGTTCCATTCTTGTGTACTTTTTCATTATCCTGAAACAATCCTTGAGGTTTATTCAAGTAGTATAAACTTCCCGGTGGTGCAGCAAAAACCTGGGGTGCAGGAATGCTTTTTGTAATGCTTTTTGTATTGTCTTCTTTCCCCCTAATTCTACAACTGATTGGTACTGCTTTATCTGTGGACATACTCACAAAATTACCGTCTTTAAGTTTCCATTCCCAGGGATAAGGACGACATAAATTTACTCTTTGTTCAGGATTATATTTATGATGTGGTCTTTCAAAAACTCCCGGAGTAACTAAATAAGCTATTGATTTGGTATCATCTTTAGTATCAGCTTGTTTAGTATTAGCTTGAAAATTACCATCTGAAATAGTTTTTAATTCTTGCCATTGTTTCCCCAATTCTGGACAAGATTCTACTATGACTCTGTGTCCTTCTCCTCCTAATCTGATTGTTGCAGGTGTTGTAATTTCGTGATTAATGCCTATGGCAAAACTCCAATTTTGATGTAAACGAATGGCCTTTTCTACAAAGTAACCATCGGCATCTTTAACTTGTTTTGTTCCCGGTTCAATGCTATTATGAGAACGGGTTTCTTCTTCCCAAGGTTTATCTTCATGACTGTCTTTAATTATGTTCCAATCATTTTTATCTATTTTCCCCGTTTTTAAATATTTCTTAACAACACAATAAGGTAAATATTGTCTGAATTTTGTTTCTACTCCATTGCCTTTAACCAAATCATCTTTATCATCTTCATCATCATCTTTTTTATTATGAGCTTTAACTAATGGACAAGGTTGAGTTTTATCCCATAAGGCATTCTTGATATAAGATTCTGTTTCCCAAGTTAAAGGGACAAGGGGTACAGATTTGGCAAAACCTAAAGGACGGGGAAGATATAGGGTATTTTCTGTGTTTTGATAACAAAGGAATGGACCAACTATATTAAATCTCTCTTCTCCTAATAAACCCCGTAATGCACCAGCTATAGTATGACCATTAGGAGGAAATATACTACCAGCCCATGCCCTTTCTTGTGGTGAAAATGGTTTAGCATCTCTTAACATTAAAATATCTAATGGTGTGAGTTTATACCAATACATTATTTCTCACCTCCTACTTTTATATCTATATCACGTTTACGTTTGACAAATGCCGCCAGTTTTAACCAACTTTGAATTTCATCATCTAGTTGTTTGGTTTCGGTAGTAATAAACAACGCTGTTAAAAAGTTTGCTAACTTTTCTTGAAACTTTGTTTTCGCATCTTCATCATTTTGGAATTGATCTCGGCGATCGCAAAATGCCTTTGTCCAAGGTACAATAGCTTCTAAACTCGGTGCGGGGTGTTGACTCCATAAACTCGCAGCTTGTTCAAATATCGCACTTTCTAAATCATTTGTGATTAATTGCTGCCATTCAGAAAAAACATCGAATTTAGCAGTGGATTTTAAGGTATTACCATTGCTGTATAATACCCGCACTTGTACAGCGTCTTTTTTATTAAAACAGGCTTTTTCTCCATGTTTTTTAGTTGGTATAAGGCAACTATGATGATATTCGTGTTTTTTCGCTGCGTCTTCCGCTTCCCACAGGCTTTCTAAAGCTATTGCTAAGGGTACAGAATGATGGGCAATTACGATACCAAAACTAATTGTAGCCGTGCTACCCATTGTAAATAATGGACGCTCAACTAAACCAACTTTTTTACCATCATCTTTTAAATATTGCCAATAATCACCCTTATTACTAAATTCTTCACGGGGGTCTTTTGCACCTTTAAAACATTGACGGATATCCCATAACCATTTATCCCATTCCCAAAGATTGGTATAAGCTAAAACGTCATCACCACCACCATAAATTAATCTACCTGCATAACGGCTTTGTGTCAAATAAGGAACTAATTGATTAGAAAAATCTAATAACGCGCGACTTAATGCACTGTGGGTACTAGGTCCCATGCGTTTTTGGATTTCTAAAAACTTTGGAAAGTTAGTTAATGTAACTTTTTCCTCAAAACCATCAGGAATATATTCCCGGTAGGGTTTCATTTTTGAACCCTTTAACCATTCACTCATACTATCACCATCACCTGCTGCTAATACATACCAATCTGATGGGTTATTGTTGGGATAGCATTGACTGAGAATTTGATTAATTCCTTGGGTGTATTCTGCTTTTAATGCTTCACTATTGGGTAAATCTTCTAGTATCCAACCTGCATTAAGTAAGCGGGGATGGTATTTTTTAGGATTCTGTTTTTTATCTATCCAAGGAATACCCCATTTACCTCTCATTTCTATAAGTGTATTCTCGATATCAGGGTATTTCTCAATTATGGCTTGACAAGCTTTTTCAAAATTACGTTTATGTTCAGGATTACTTTGATTAACTTTCAAATATCCTGCAACTCCAGAGGTTAAATCTGGATAGGAGATTTCTAAATCTACTCCTAATAATTCTGGTAAAACCTTATGTAAACCCCGCTTTAATACCTCCGTAGCATTTAACTGTTCTCTACCATCAAAAAACCCTGCTTTATGCTTCCAAAAATGTTTGGTTTCACCTTCTGTCATCCAGTCTTTTTTATCTTGATCTTGATTACCAGGGCTGACAACTGGACCAATACCAGAAATTGTCGAACGGGGTCCAAAAGCTGTGGGAAGTTCCCAATTTCTAGCGTTTTTAACTGCTGCTAAACTAGCGCGGGTTGCGTCGAAAATATAACCCCACCATGAACCTATATTAGCACTAAATCCCCTTTTATATATCTGTTGACGAATTTGATAAGATTCTTGTAATAAATCTTTTTCTTGGTCTTTGAAAAGCTGATTTTTATTGTTGATTAAATTGTAAGTTTCATTTTGTGCTTTTGACCAGTTTTCAAATTCTTGATTTTTGTTTTTGTTAGCAGAACATTTAAACTCTTCTTCTGGTTTACCAATGGGTAATGCTGTCCAGTAGGTTTGCCACTGGGATTTTAACCAACCTTGCCATCTGGTATGATTGGGATCTAAACCTTTCATCCAATAACGTTCATTTTGCAATTCTTTTAATACTAAGTCCCCCACTTTTAACCATTCTTTTAACAAGGTTTGTTGGGCTGTTTGCATGGCTGCTTGTACTTTACCTTCTGGTAATACCAATACTATCACATTAGGAAACCCTGCGGTTAATAATGATTCTGGTGATGGTTGGTTTATATATGGCGAAAAATCTCGATATTGTTGTAATAACCAATGGTCAATTAATGGTTGTTCATATAAACTAGGATAAAGTAAGGTATCTGGTCCATATTGATTGGCTAGTTGCCAACAAACTTTAGCTGATAAATAATATAATAACCAAGAACCCGCCCAAAAATCCCGCATTTTGCGACTAGATTTAATTAGTTCCTGTACTGGACTAAAACTAAATACTGCTAAATAAGGATGAGAAACGGCTTTACCTCTTGGCCAGTTTTTAATTTCATCTAATGTTAAATCATATCCAGCAAAACCACCAGCTAAGGCTGATGTCATACTTACATGACTCCAAATAGAAGCATCGGGAATCCTGGTTTCTGCTGGCATTAACATTAATGAATTATCTTCAAAGATATCACAGGTGACTTTAGGTAAACAACGCCATAACCACCAATATAATTCTTTAATTTTGGGAATATTATCTTCAATTTCGTCTTGAAATTTTTGTGGTGCTGTTTCTAGTATTTCTAATAATTTCTCTTCTTTTGTAGATAAAAAATCTGCACGTTTACCATTGATTAATTCTTGGTGAAAATTAACTTTAAAATCTTGTTTTGCACCAGATAGTAAATGTCTAATTTCTAATCCCTTGTTAGGGTTGTTACCTTCTGCATAGTTTATAAATTCCGTAGTACCACCAATGGCGGATCTATCACTTGCTGAAGCTACATGATCTGCTAAGAGGATATTTGCTAATGCTTTACCACGAGAATCATCGGGGGTTTTGCCAATTTCAACCCAAGCTTTCATTACCTCTAGTTGTTTATAGAAGCTATTTTTACCCCGTCCTGTATTGTCATGTAATGCCTTTAATACAGGGTCATGTAGTAACCCCCAAATCTTAGCCCGCCAATATTCTGCTGTCATCGGTAGATCCCCTGTTTAGCTTATAGATGAATTATAAGAGCGCGATTCAGTGTTTGTCTAGGAATCTAAAATATCTCAAGATTTTTGTAATATTTGCTCTAACCCTTACTCTGTACGCTTTTCCTGATTTTGAGGATTTTATTAAAAATATTTTATTTTCTTTGACATTGGTTCTTATTTATGCTGCTATCAAGTTACAGCGTTTCCTTTACCAAACATTGATTGATAGTTAAAATGTACTGATTCTCAAAATATCAGTACATATTTTATTATGTATTTATATATACTGCTGATGGGCGTTGTTTCCATTCAATTAATATCTCCATGTAGGGGCGAACGGCCGTTCGCCCTTACGTGGGTTTGATCATCAGGTTTCCATTCAATTAATATCCCCAGCGAGTGGGGACTCGATTAGTCATGTGGATCAAATTGTAGAGGTTTTAATGTTTCCATTCAATTAATGTCCCCAGCGAGTGGGGACTAAAACACCCGCTCATGAAACACATCCTTTCGGAATACGCGGGAGTTTACTTTGAAAATCTTCATTACCTTCTATACTCAAAACCTTAAAAGAAGGCAATCCATAAACGGCGTGCGACAGGTCTAGATTATTCGGGGAATAAGAATGCCCCTGATATCCAATCGAAACCTCAATCTCTCTGTTCCAAGCCCTTAAAGCCATCTCTTCTATGTCTTTTCTGGCACTTGCTTTTTCTGCGGCGGCTTTCAGCTTGTTTTTTTGGTTGC
This sequence comes from Anabaena sp. FACHB-1391, assembly GCF_014696755.1. Classification (NCBI taxonomy): domain Bacteria; kingdom Bacillati; phylum Cyanobacteriota; class Cyanophyceae; order Nostocales; family Nostocaceae; genus Anabaena; species Anabaena sp. FACHB-1391. The sequence continues at coordinate 21,695 of NZ_JACJQS010000032.1, forward strand.
TTGCTGTTGGGTAACTTTGAACTTTTACAACAGGATTAATGAACTCAAAAAGATCATTATGTTCCGTCTCAACTTCAACGCTTGCCAAAGTTATTTCTTTGTTGCCTATGTCACCAAATGGACAGTATTCAAGTTTGATTTTCATGTAAAATCGCTCCTAAAACAAAATTAAAATGCTCTGGATGTTGCTTGTAAAAGTCAGTCATCAGTTTGGGATCGCGGAATTTCTCAAGTTTCCATTCAATTAATGTCCCCAGCGAGTGGGGACAAGTTTAAAGGGTAAGATTGCTGCGATCGCTTTTTCAAGAAGTTTCCATTCAATTAATGTCCCCAGCGAGTGGGGACCTTTGCAGTCTAGCCGCAGCGTCTCTTTGTGCAGCAGATTTCCATTCAATTAATGTCCCCAGCGAGTGGGGACTTTTAGGCGCGATCGCCGAAGACGACAAGCTTCTAATAGTTTGCGGTTTCCATTCAATTAATGTCCCCAGCGAGTGGGGACGCTAGGCTATCAGCAATGAAGTCTCAAGGAGAATTGTTTCCATTCAATTAATGTCCCCAGCGAGTGGGGACTTTGGAGACAACAAAATTTATGTGGTCAATGGACACAATAGAGTAGTTTCCATTCAATTAATGTCCCCAGCGAGTGGGGACAATCAGCCTCCTGGCTGGTGCTATTTGCATTTAGGCTAGTTTCCATTCAATTAATGTCCCCAGCGAGTGGGGACTTTTTGACCAATTAAAAAATCAATATGGGCCAGTCAGTGAGGGTTTCCATTCAATTAATGTCCCCAGCGAGTGGGGACTTATTAAGTATGTTAATTCTCGGTAGCTGTATCATTTTGTTTCCATTCAATTAATGTCCCCAGCGAGTGGGGACCCCTAACTTTTGATTATCTTTCAGGTCTTTATATAATGTTTCCATTCAATTAATGTCCCCAGCGAGTGGGGACGGCATTAGGGTTGGTGTAAGTAATTTGTGCATTTTTTAAAGTTTCCATTCAATTAATGTCCCCAGCGAGTGGGGACGTGATTATGAACTGCAACCTTTGCCAGAAGAACTTTCGTTAAGTTTCCATTCAATTAATGTCCCCAGCGAGTGGGGACCCTTTAAGTGGACACCCTCTAGCGATAAGGTCTTTAAAGTTTCCATTCAATTAATGTCCCCAGCGAGTGGGGACCTTCGTTCATTGCACCCTCTCTAATCTCCAAAAATGCGGGTTTCCATTCAATTAATGTCCCCAGCGAGTGGGGACAGGAAACAAGAGAAACAAAACTTATGACAACTTTAGTTTCCATTCAATTAATGTCCCCAGCGAGTGGGGACACCATGGAACATTTGGTGAGGTAAAAATATTTACTAGTGTTTCCATTCAATTAATGTCCCCAGCGAGTGGGGACTAGAAGTACCGGATTACTCCTGATCTTTCTTCTATGGGTTTCCATTCAATTAATGTCCCCAGCGAGTGGGGACATTCTCAAAAAACTTACAATAACCACTATACAACTGCTTACGTTTCCATTCAATTAATGTCCCCAGCGAGTGGGGACTGAATGAATTTGATGGAAGTAAAAAACCCCTGACAAGTTTCCATTCAATTAATGTCCCCAGCGAGTGGGGACAAGATGACATCTTAACGCAGTTGGAGTTCTTAAGAAGTTTCCATTCAATTAATGTCCCCAGCGAGTGGGGACTTTTTTCTTGCTCTTTCTCCCTACACTTTGGTAGAGCCTTCTAACAGTTTCCATTCAATTAATGTCCCCAGCGAGTGGGGACTGGAAGAACAGCTAAAAGAAGAGAAGTGGCCGGAAAGCCGCGTTTCCATTCAATTAATGTCCCCAGCGAGTGGGGACTTAATTACGTAATTTGTCTATACCACCACCTCAAGCTGTTTCCATTCAATTAATGTCCCCAGCGAGTGGGGACGTAGAGTAAAAAAGGACTTGTTGGTAAAAGAATAACTAATATTATGTTTCCATTCAATTAATGTCCCCAGCGAGTGGGGACACCACTTCTTGCTGAAACCAGTGGGTAATTCCCTAAAGTTTCCATTCAATTAATGTCCCCAGCGAGTGGGGACAATTTTTCTTGTGGGCATTTAGATACGTAGTATCAGTTTCCATTCAATTAATGTCCCCAGCGAGTGGGGACTCAAAGAAAAGGATTAAAAGGATCTCAGTGGGATGGTTTCCATTCAATTAATGTCCCCAGCGAGTGGGGACATCCAAAAGAAATTGAATAAAATCCTTAATGGATCTTTGTTTCCATTCAATTAATGTCCCCAGCGAGTGGGGACTGCAAGCCACGCTTTAGCATCTTGTCCAGTAATACCAGTTCTAGTTTCCATTCAATTAATGTCCCCAGCGAGTGGGGACTCCTCAATTTTAAACCCTTACCCAGCAAGGTGTCCAGAGACAGTTTCCAAAGATCAGGAAAAAAAGTGGTAAAACCACTAACAGAGAGCGGGAAAAAACCCCCAAAACCCTTACCCAGCAAGCGACCGAAGTTCTCAACGAAAAAATCAACATTACAGCCATTTTACCTGACCTTCGGAAAAACTACACAATAATCGAACCCGGAGGCTCAATCACAGGAACACCCACCCCCCAAGTTTCCACCTGAGAAAGAGTATGTCGAGACAAAGGATAAAACCTGACATTATCCTCCTCTAACTTGACAATCTTCCTTAACCGACGACGGAAATCATTGTACTTTTCCCTACTTAACTGACATTCAAATACAGAATACTGTACCCGCTGACCATAACCCTCTAATAAATCAGCTATTTTTTTCCGGCGTTTATCATCAGGAATATCGTAGGAAATCACATACAAAAACATAACACAAATATCCGAAAAAATCAATCAATTCGATAACTTCGATAATGGTGACTGGGATTATAAACAAACTGTTTAAAAGCTTTGACTTGTTGAGTTAATAAATCCCACTTTGGTTGCTTGATTTCCTGATCAGTTTTAATTTCCTCCGTCATTCTTTGCAAAAACCCCCGTAAAAACTTTTTCCTACCCAAATTATTCAAATAACATCCCCCATTCTTAAACTCAAAATCAGCCTTGACATCCATAATTTTGCGATTAATTAACCACATTACCAGGGAGTCTACCAAAGGGGCGCGGAACTCCTCAATTAAATCAGAAGCCAAGGCCGCATGACCATCATTTCCTTGATGTAAACAAGCATAATAGGGGTCAAGTCCTTGAATTTCAATTAATGCTAAAAGATGATTCCACAGGACTTGATACCCAAAACTTAACATGGCATTCACAGGGTTTCCTGGAGGGCGACGACTACGACCAGAAAACACAAAATCAGAATTGGTAATACATTCACCAAAAGCGGAGAAATATTGAGCCGCACCGGCACCTTCAAAGCCCATTAACCGTTCTAAATTATCTGCTGTGGCCGCTTGTGCTGCTAAATAATCTAAACTTTCTAAAACCCGTTCTATAAGTTCTGATTCTCGTTTTTTCTGCTGTCTTCTTAATAGCACCCGGCTATTTTTTAACTTACCTTTAACAAGTTCTCTAGCAGTAATTAACCTGTCTATGGGGGATAATTGTTGTTGATAACGGGATAATTGGCGGTATCCCCTGGAAATGGGTAAAGTTCTGCCATAGCAGTAACCCATTCTTGATAAATAAGCAATGGGAATATCACGCCATAAACAAGCACGAATCACTTGGGTTGTGATTTGCGATTGACCAAAAATCAAAATTTGTTCTAACAAGGGTAATTGTACTTCTATATAAACAGTATCCCCTTGTTTAACTAATAAAGTTTCTTTCTGTAAACAGACATAACAATTCTGTTCAGAAACATAAAGGGTCTGCATGGAATTATCAAAAATGATTTAATGATGATTTAATATCATGTCCGGTTGAACACTTATCATATTTGTTGTGGCTGGTAATTGGTAATTGGTAATTGGTAATTGGTAATTGGTAATGGGTAATTGGTAATTGGGAAAAGGCAATACAATTATGAACTATATCGTAAGTGATTGGGCGGACATGATTTAATTTTTTATTAACGCCACCAACGTTGTAAATAAGATTTTTTAGCAGAATGATATTCACCTGTTCCAGAAGATGTTAATTCTGCATTTTGTTCGGGTTCTAACCACAAAATTACTCTATCTGCTGCACTAGCCACTATATAAGTAGCTAACGTTACCAATAAAGTATTAATAATAACTGCCGCTAAACCCAAAGGTGCAATTAACAAAATGACTAAAGTAATACCACCATTCACAGTAGATATAGAAACATTTCTGAAAGTAGCAGAACGTCGAGAAATATACATAGTGTAAAAAGGCTAACTTCAAGATCCTGTTGATTACCATAACCGCAGAATTAGCAAAAAGCTAGAAAAAGACTATAAACTAAATTATGATAGTTATCTTACCTAAAGCAATATTCACAACAGTTACAGCTAATTTCTACCAATAGTTTAAATATTTTCTTTTTACACTGAGATTAATGTACTATAAATTTCTGCCAGTGATTTACCATGTCTAAAAAACCTGCCCATTCCTATACAGAACGTTTGGCCTTTGAACGTTTGCTGCTGTTAATTGCTACATTATTAAAATATCCCGGTGTCGGTAGTCCTGATTTTCTCGACTCTAGTAACAATGAAAATCATGATGCAATTAGTTCTGTAAAAGCATATCTGCAAAAGTTAGCAGCAGAATTAAAGATAGAATTACCCCCAGAATATCCAGCCCTTTCCACCCTCCGCAAAGATTTAGAAACCCTCAGACGTTATGCTATTCTTGACCAACGAATGTATCGCTGGGGATATTATTTAGGAACGGGTGCGCTTTCCATAACAGAATTAAAAGTAGCATTTAACGCTTTAGCATCTCAAGCACAATATCAGGGTGATGCCCAAGCTAGACGCATTTATGAAAGTCTTAGTAAAAGATTACGTGGTTTAGATAAGTCCCTGGAAGGAGAACTTTTTTATCCGACTCGTCAACATCTCAATCGGGCTATTATTTATACTGACCCCGAAGAAATGGCGACTCAGGGAGAAAACCGCGATACATTATTTCATCAATTACCATTATTAGAACAAGCTATTATTCAGGGACAAGCTGTTGAAATTTCTCGTACCAAAGATTTATATGGTTCTAATCATATTGGGCGGTTTCAGGTATTTCCTTTACAGTTAATATATCATGATATTGCTTGGTATTTACTGTATGAACTTTGTGAAAATGAACATTTAGTTATGGGGCGTGTAAACCGTTTTAATAGTCATTGTCATCCCGTCAGCAAAATACCACCACGGGGTTTAGAAAAACAAAGAGCAAGTTTAGTTACAGCATATAAACTACTAGAAAATGGCTGGGGTTTAAACTTAGGCGACCCAGAACCTCAAAAAGCTGAATTAGCAGGAAACCTCGAATTTATTGAGGTAAAAGTACGTTTTTATCCTCCCATATCAAATTTTATTTTAGAAGGAGAACGTCGTCATCCTCGCCAAAAAATTACCACTGGATTTATTGATAAAAATGGGCAATATTCTTATATAGAATATGCTGTAGATCTACCAGGTCGGTCTTTAAATGAATTTAGTCGCTGGGTTTATCGTTATATGGATAAAGCCCAAGTATTATCCCCTCCTAAATTAGTGACAGAACACCACAAATATGCACAGGCTTTACTTGACCGCTATAGGAATCTGGTTTGATTCTGTGAATTTACTTGTGTGGTCAGGGAACAGGGAACAGGGAACAGGGAACAGGGAATAGGGAATAGGGAATAGGGAATAGGGAAGAGGTTTTGGGCAATTTTACTTTTCGTTACTTATGTCGGTTTTTTTCCGTTTATCTACTTACAGCAAGTAGCTTTGAGTGAGGTACACTTTGTGCAGGCAAGATGCCCGCACCACAAGAGTTTTATTATTAATATCTGTACTTCATAAACGGATAACTGCTGTATTTAAAACCTAGATAAAAATAGACTTTACTTTTCACTTGAGAAAAACACTGGTAAAATAAACGCGGCAATAATTCCTAACAAAACAATCACCTCAATTATTTTCAATAATAAACCACCGCCCATAAACTGATTAATTTCTTCCTGAATATGATCAGAAAAATTACCCAACCAACCACGGAAACGACCATACCAATTCCCTGGACTATCTTCTGGGCGCAATTTCCATGATATTATTGACAGTAATAATGGCACACCACCAACTTTAGCTGACATCAAAACATGAATTGCTAAACAACAAATCATGATTAACCAAGCTATTAAATGAAGAGAATACCAAATATGATCAAATTCTCCTGTAGGTAGCCATTCTTCTTGCATCATTCTACCAGAGACTACTGCTAAAACCGCGGCAATTAACATTTTAGTATTTGCTAAACGTTGCAAACTTACCCACCAAATTGGTCTACCAATTTGAGTGAGATTTTGCATAGAGTCTGGTTGTAATAAGCGTCTTTTACCGGCATGAAAACTATAAAGGGCGAAAAATGGTAGTAAAATCAAGAAAAATAGTGCTAATGTGCCGTGAATATCCTGAATAGGATTAATTTTAGGAATGGGGATAGATCCAAATCTTTTGTCAAAAGTGTTGTAAATTAGAAATCCGCTGATAATTGCACCAATTACTAAGGTTCCGCTGATACCATGCAGGATTCTTAATATTAAGGGTTGATAGGGTGTTGAACGGTTCATAAGCTGATATGGTAGGTTGTGAAGATGGGTAATTTTGCTGTAGATATGAGAAGGCAAAATTTATATTATCACTTCTCAAGGCTCAAATACAATGAATATCAAAAGTCCTCTCCGTTATCCTGGTGGTAAATCAAAAGCAATCAAGCAAATATCTGAATATTTACCACAAAAGTTTTCTGAGTTGCGAGAACCTTTTGTTGGTGGTGGTTCTGTATTTATTTATCTTAAACAAAAATATCCTGATTTAAAGATTGCAATTAATGATTTAAACCCGGAATTATGGCGATTTTGGCATTTGGTACAATCTGATTTATCGAAATTGGTTGCTGAAGTTCGTCATGTTAAAGAAAATTACCAAGACGGAAAATTACTCTTTGCTAAATTAGCCCGTGTAGATGTTAACACATTATCAGATTTAGAAAGAGCAACGCGCTTTTTTGTTCTGAATAGAATTACATTTTCAGGAACTATAGAATCAGGAGGATTTTCTTTAGAATCTTTTCACAAAAGATTTACCAATTCATCAATAGATAGACTGGAAAAATTAGCCACTATCTTAACACCAGATATCAAAATTACAAATTTAGATTATAGCCATATTATTAATCTGCCAGGAGCAGAGGTATTCATATTTTTAGATCCTCCCTATTTCCAAGCGGAGAAATCTAAATTATATGGTAAAAAAGGAGATTTGCATACAGGATTTGATCATCAAAGATTTGCTTTAAACTTAAAACAATGTCCCCACAATTGGTTAATTACCTATGATGATTGTCCAGAAATAAGAGAAAATTTTAAATGGGCAAATATCATTGAATGGGAACTACAATATGGCATGAATAACTATAAACAAAAAAAAGCGGAAAAAGGCCAAGAACTATTCATTAGTAACTACTAAGTAGGTTGGCGTTAAAAATTGTCGTTATGACGAGGGAATAGGTGACAGGTGACAGGTGACAGGGAAGAGGGAATAGGTGACAGGTGACAGGTGACAGGTGACAGGGAAGAGGGGACAGGGAAGAGGGAAGAGGGGACAGGGAAGAGGGAAGAGGGAAGAGGGAAGAGGGGACAGGGAAGAGGGAAGAGGGGACAGGGAAGAGGGAAGAGGGGACAGGGAAGAGGGAAGAGGCTTCGCCGTGAGCGTCAGCCGAACGGTTTTGGGCAACTTTACTTTTCGTTACTTATGTCGGTTTTTTTCTGTTCACCTACTTACAGCAGTTCTCAGTATTATGAAGTACAGATATTAATGATAAAACTCTTGTGGTGCGGGCATCCTGCCCGCATAAGGTGTACTTCACTCAAGCTGACCTTGCTGTAAATCGCTACTAAACAAACCTGGGTAGACTAACACAAAATTCAAGTTATTAAAGGTTTTAAAGGTTTTAAACTCATGCAGGTGGGTTTGACCTTTGTGGCTGGGACTTCTAGTGGCTAGGTGTGTAATAAATTAGACTCATCTTTGCGTTCTTTCTCCGCGCCTGTGCGTGAAACAAAAAACCATTTGTCGGTAAAATTATATTCAACATCATTAAAAACCTGAACCATGGATTTTACTATTTGGTCTAACTTACTCAAACAATTATTAGAAGGTCAATCATTATCCCGCACCCAAGCAGCAGAATTAATGCAAGGGTGGATAAAGGAAGCTATTCCCCCAGAATTATCCGGGGCGATTTTAATGGCTTTAAATTTTAAAGGTGTTTGTGCTGAAGAATTAACAGGCATGGGAGAGGTTTTAAAATCTCTATCTTCGGTGGCTATCAATAAAAGCGACCAGAGCCAATTTCTGCCATTAATTGATACTTGTGGTACTGGTGGTGACGGCGCTTCTACATTTAATATTTCCACCGCTGTGGCTTTTGTGGTCGCTGCTGCTGGTGTACGGGTGGCTAAACATGGTAGTCGTTCTGCTTCTAGTCTCACGGGAAGCGCTGATGTTTTGGAAGCATTGGGAGTTAATTTGACTGCTACCAGTGAAAAAGTGCAAGCAGCAGTCGAAGAGGTGGGAATTACCTTTTTATTTGCACCGGGGTGGCACCCAGCACTGAAAGCAGTGGCCCCTTTACGGCGAAATCTCAAGGTAAGAACTGTATTTAATTTACTAGGTCCTTTAGTAAATCCACTAAATCCTACTGGTCAGGTGATTGGTGTGTTTGATCCGAAACTCATAGCTACTATGGCTGAAGCTTTGCATCTCCTGGGGACACAAACGGCTATTGTTTTACATGGTAGAGAAAAATTAGACGAGGCTGGTTTGGGTGATATTACTGATTTGGCGATCTTGAAGGATGGTCAAGTATCCTTAACTACTGTTAATCCCCAGGAGATAAATGTCAAAGCTGCTGACATTACCGCTGTTAAGGGTGGTAATGTACAAGAAAATGCTGTGATTCTTAAAGAAGTTTTGCAGGGAAAAGGGACACAACCACAACAAGATATAGTGGCGTTAAATGCTGCCTTAGCATTGCAAGTAGCCGGGGTTGTTCCCTGGTTAAATCATGATCAGGGGGTGACTCTAGCTAAGGAAATTTTACAAAGCGGTAGTCCCTGGACAAAGTTGGAACAGTTAATTCAATTCCTGGGGGATTAACTTCTGAGTGGGTTTGGGGACGAAATTCTACAACATGACGTTTGATGGTTATATCGTAATTACCGAAAAAGTCATGTCCTAAAAGTCCTGTTTCTAATTGCGTACCAGCGATCGCTACTGAAACTTTATTTACCCTCATACCCTCGACTTCCATGGAATCAAGGTAGCCAATGGGAAATTCCACAGCTTTAGCACTAGCGGTATTAGCTTTAGCTTTCCCAGTTGGTACTACACCTAAAGCTGCTGCTATCTTCTGAGTAATTACAGTCCCACTTGCACCTGTATCTACAATCATTTCAAATTGTTGTGTACCATTGAAAGTAACTTCAATAATTGGTGTACCACCCATGCGCCGCTTAATTGGGACAATAAATACCTCATTTTTGCGGGGGAGCATTGCTAATGGGGGAGAAGTAGGTAATAATAGGGGTTTTGAGCTTTCAATAGGAGTTTGTGGTTTGGGAACATCAATGATCACTGGTTGTGGCTGGGTAAGGGAGGATGTTAAATTTGTCGGTTTAGCTTGTTGACGAGCATAGGCAATTTCACGACGATATTTAACAATTTGACTTTGGGCAAAAGCGAAATTGCCACTATTACGCTTAATCTTTTGCATGAGAGCGATCGCATCTTGAAACAGACTTACCACCAAATTCCAATCATCCACAGATACAGCAGATTGGCTGATACTTTTAGCACCAGCAGCTTTATCGAGAGCCATTTCCAAAGTGCTTAATTGAGTCGGAGAAGATTCTAGTGGGTTTGATGTTTGACTGACCAACGGTTGTTTAAATTGACTAGGAGAATGAATTGCGGCCAAACTCCCAGTAGCCAAAGATGATTTAGATCCATCTGTGGTTGTTTTCTGCTGATCTTGATTACAAGCACCAGTTAGAAACGCTAAACTAACCGAACAAGAAATGAGGGCTAGACGAGACAAAGAGTATTTAAGCATAATGGATATTTTAACCGCCCTGGCTGCTCTTACCAAGTTTAACCCCGCCACCAAATTAAAAATGCTTGGCCGTTTAATCATTGCAAAATTAAAGTTTTGATTGGGATTTTCCGGTAATATGTATATCATGATTTTTTGCAAAAGATTGTATAGTAATTACGGGAAAGTTCTTGGTTGCCGATGAATATGGTATAGAAATATTCAAGGCTATCATTTATATACAAGTAGAGGTATTAACCATGTCTAGCGCGGTTTTAATTGATTTTGATCAAATTTATCAAGTTCGGGGCAATAAGGTTGCTTCTACTTCAAAATTTGATGAAATTGTTTCACATTTAAAAAAAGCATCTAGAGAGATCAAAACTGAGTGGAGCAATTTTTCTACTGAACAACGTGATTACTTAAGAGATTTTGCCTACTCTTGTATTGAACCAACCCAGAAAGCTACAGGGTTTTTGGAGATTCTCAAATCAAAAATTTATTTGCTCTTTTTGAATCTTACCTCCCAACGAGAATCTTTTGATGCTTGTGTTAATGCTATTGATTTCTTGGTTGATACAATTCTTGATTGTATTGAGCAAGATGATCCCGGTTATCAGGCTGTTTTATCTGATACTTTAGAGGAATTGCGTTTAAATTACGAACGGATTCCAGAAGTAAAGCCGGAGGATAGTAGTGTCTGGTTGCGAAATATATTCGATGAGGCCATTGCCGAAGTTTAAGCTTAGTCTTATTAGGCTTGTTAAAACTCACTACAAAAAAAATAAAAGAGCACTGACAATTATAGAAATGAATATTGTAGAGTCCCCACCTTCATAAACCATGAGAAAATATACCTTTACAGTCTTCTAAAAAAATAAGTTATAGAAGATATAAAACCCCTTTATCTCTCCAATTACCAATTACAAACGATCTATGCCTCTATCTGAAACAATTCCGGCGCTATTGGTCCTAGCAGACGGCTCCACTTATCGCGGTTGGTCCTTCGGTGCTACGGGGACCGCCATTGGAGAAATCGTATTTAACACTGGTATGACCGGATATCAAGAAGTGTTAACCGATCCTAGTTACTGTGGACAAATCGTTATTTTTACTTATCCAGAACTAGGTAATACTGGTATTAATAATGAAGACGAAGAGTCTAATAAACCTCATGTTCAGGGAGCGATCGCCCGGAATATTTGTCACAAACCGAGTAACTGGCGTTCCACCCAATCCCTACCCAAATACCTGCAAAAGCACCAAATACCGGGCATTTATGGTATAGATACCCGGGCGCTAACTCGCAAAATTCGGATGTTTGGAGCGATGAATGGTGGTATTTCCACAGCAATTCTGGATGAAACAGAATTGTTAGAAATGGTACAAGCTGCTCCCAGCATGACGGGATTAAACTTAGTCAAAAAAGTAACTACAAAATCCGCTTATGAATGGCAAGAAACCACAACAGCCCCTTGGGAATTTAACCCCGAAGCGGTAGCTAAAATTAGGGAAACCTTCACCGTTGTTGCTTTAGACTTTGGAATCAAGCGGAATATCTTACGTCGTTTAGCCAGTTATGGATGTCGCGTCATAGTTGTTCCTGCCGATACACAACCAGAAGAAATTCTCAAATACAATCCAGATGGTATTTTCCTCTCCAACGGACCAGGAGACCCTGCCGCAGTCACAGAAGGTATCAACACCACCAGAGCCTTACTAGACAGCCAAAAACCCATGTTTGGCATTTGTATGGGACACCAAATTTTAGGTCACGCGCTCGGAGCAGAAACCTTTAAACTAAAATTTGGACATCGGGGTTTAAATCAACCTGCGGGACTACAACAGCGAGTAGAAATTACCAGCCAAAATCACAGTTTTGCCCTTGCCCCAGACTCCCTACCAACTACAACGGTTGAAGTCAGCCATTTGAACCTCAATGATTTAACCGTAGCAGGAGTGCGACACAAGACCCTACCTGTGTTTTCTGTTCAGTATCATCCAGAGGCCAGTCCAGGACCCCATGATGCTGATTACCTGTTTGAACAGTTTGTGCTAGAAATGCAAGCAGTACGTCAATAAATTTTGGATTTTGGATTGGCGATTTTAGATTGAACTCGCGGATAAAACCACTCTCAAATCTCAAATCGGAAATTCTTAGTCATAGACAAATTGCCCACAAACCATCTATACTAGAACGTTTACTTTTAGTAAAAAGAACGAGGAGGAAATTATAGCTGAACCACTAAATCTAACCGTGAGCCTCAGAGGTACACGCGAAGTCCGGGATAACTGTCAGCTATTCCGCCTCACAGGCTTGTTAGACGCTTTCTCTGAGCCAACATTTCGTAAGACACTCAGCAGTAAAATTGAAGAAGGTCCAAAACACATCATTTTGGATCTTTCACAAATAGACTTTGTAGATAGTTCTGGATTAGGTGCGCTGGTACAACTGGCCAAGCTGGCTAAACCTGAACCTGAAAGTAAAGGCACTTTACAAATTGTCACTAATGCTCGTGTCACCCAAACGGTTAAGCTTGTTCGTTTAGAAAAGTTTCTCTGTCTACGAGAGTCAGTTGGTGAAGCCATAAACAACATCCCATCTTGATTGCTTGAATGGAAAATCTGAATTAGGCTATCCTATGTCAAAGGATAGCTTAATTTTTATAGAGCTTTATAGAGCAAAAATCTATCTCTTAGTGTGGTGATGAAGTAAAAACACTTAATTTAATGTACTATATTAAAAATTGAATATAACTCAATGCAGTTGATTTAAAAAAATTGTCGGTTGGGTAGAAGGGACTGAAACCCAACATTGGCAGGAATTGATCAGATTTTGTTCCTCAAACCAATCTCAATAAACCTGGAATTTCCGACTTAAAGGAAACATACTATTCTATAATAGAAACTCTGAAATTTTGATAGCAACACGATCCTAGTCGAAAATACTGGGTGTGAATAAACGTAAATCATCTGGCTTACGTGACGCTACACTATCGGAAAGCCCACCAAATTAGTTGATAGGTCTAAAGAAACAATATCAGTAAATTTTGGTTATGGTTACTAATTTATAATATGCTCAGTATGCGAACATTGCTTTTGTAATCAAAGTAATGTTGGCGAAAATTATCTCCCGATGTAGTGCTTTTTTAAGGAATGATTAATCTGTGAAGTCGAAGGAGGAAACAGCCCAACATGAAGAAGATGAAACTACTGCGCAGGATTCATCAGACATTAACCCATGGTTGGTAAATGCGACGCAACTGCCCCAGCAAATATCCCCAGATCAAATAAAACAGATATCTCCTTCCGCTTTAGCTTATTTGGGGGACGCAATTTATGAATTATATGTTAGAATGTTTTTTCTGTGGCCACAACAACGACTGGAAAACTACCATCGTTCCGTAGTGGATCAGGTAAGAGCAGAAACACAAGCGATACATTTGCGAATGTTAACTCCTTACTTGAGGAGTAACGAATTAGAAATTGTTCGCAGAGGTCGTAACTCTGCCCATTGTCGTCATAAACGACTCAATCCCGAAATTTATCAACAGGCAACTAGTCTAGAAACCTTAGTTGGCTATTTATATCTTACTGATTACCCCCGTTTAACTGAACTATTACAAAAACTCCCTCTGGAAAAATAGTCAGAAGCTACATCTGGTAATTGTTACTGATTTGTAATGGTTCATTAAATTAATGTCATCGGGCTGTTCACTGATTTAAACCAAACCTCAATACTGAAATACTGCTATGACAAGTCAACCCAAAAAAAATAATTCTGCCAGCGAACCTAAGCGTGGGCAACCCGTAAAAATTAAGGGTAAGCGCGTTGTTCCTCACTCTGTGCGTAATCAAGGCAAAAGTGAAAGTAAACCTCGCACCTCTCGCTATGCTGCGGACAAATCCCCGGAAATTAGATTAAATAGAGAAGATAAGCCTTATGCTCCTAAACCTCGCACCTCTCGCTATGGTGCCGATAAATCCCCGGAAGTTAGATTAAATAGAGAAGATAAGCCTTATGCTCCTAAACCTCGCACATCTCGCTATGGTGCGGACAAATCCCCGGAAATTAGATTAAATAGAGAAGATAAGCCTTATGCTCCTAAACCTCGCACATCTCGCTATGGTGCGGACAAATCCCCGGAAATTAGATTAAATAGAGAAGATAAGCCTTATGCTCCTAAACCTCGCACATCTCGCTATGGTGCGGACAAATCCCCGGAAATTAGATTAAATAGAGAAGATAAGCCTTATGCTCCTAAACCTCGCACATCTCGCTATGGTGCGGACAAATCCCCGGAAATTAGATTAAATAGAGAAGATAAGCCTTATGCTCCTAAACCTCGCACCTCTCGCTATGGTTCTGAGCAGTCTTCAGAAATCACATTAGCTGAAGGTAAATCCTTCAATGCTAGATACCGTCCCTCTTACCCATCCTCTCAACCGTCTTCAGAAATTACACCCACAGAAGAAAGTGATCTCATTTACGGTCGTCATCCAGTTTTAACTGCTTTGGAAAATGAACGTAGCATTAACAAGCTGTGGATTACTACCCGTCTCCGCTATGATCCCAGATTTCATCATTTGATTTTGCAAGCCAAGGATAATGGCGCAGTTATTGACGAAGTTGAACCAATGCGGTTAGACCAAATTACTGGTCGCGCTAATCACCAAGGAATAGCCGCTCAAATTTCTCCTTATTCCTATACTGAATTAGAGGATCTGATTAGTAAGGCTAAATCTATTAATGATCCTGTAATTGTTGTTGCTGATGGTATCACTGATCCCCACAACTTAGGGGCAATTATTCGCACAGCTGAAGCTATTGGCGCTCACGGTTTGGTGATTCCCCAAAGAAGGGCGGCAGGAATTACTTCAACGGTGGTGAAAGTGGCAGCGGGAGCATTAGAAACCTTTCCTGTAGCTAGAGTTGTTAATCTTGGTCGGGCTTTAGAACAGTTAAAAGAACAAGGTTTTTGGATTTACGGGACTGCTGTTACAGGTAGCGAATCATTGCAAAGCGTTAAATTTAGTGGTCCTGTGGTTTTAGTCGTGGGTGGTGAAGGTGAAGGTCTGGGGATGTTGACACAACGTTCTTGTGATGTTTTGGTATCTATTCCCTTACAGGGTAAGACTCCTAGCCTCAATGCTTCCGTGGCAACTGGTATGGCACTTTACGAAATTTATCGTCAAAAATCGCAAAATACGCTGTACTTTGATAAACTACAAACAATTGCCTTGAAAAAAGAATAATCAAAGCGTTTGTAGTTAAACCAGTCGGGGTAAAATTGGACAAAGTTGACTTCGCGGATAAATATCCACGAAGTCGGCAACTATAAAGAAATGTAAAAGATAATAAATTTAACCTATTCTCACACACTCAGTCACACGTTTATCAATCAGCGGAAACCATGAAAACAATTTGGAATAACCTTCAAGAAGGGTTGATTAATACATTAAATGTCCTCGGACTTGCTTGGTGGGTAAAAATTATCACACATACCCCCAAATGTACATACTACTTCGGTCCATTTTTCAGTTCTGTGGAAGCAAATAAAGCCAGTATTGGCTATATAGAAGATTTGGAAATTGAAGGAGCGCAGGGGATTATAGTCAATGTAGAACGTTGTAAACCTAGTGTGTTAACAATTGCTGAAGATTTGGGGGAATGGATTGACCGTAAAGTAAAGCCTGTCTTTAGCGGTCAAATATAGTCTAACAAGTAATTGGGCTGTCACCGTTCCTAGGCTAATCCTAGGAACGAACTTTGTTGAATCTAGACTTTTATTCTATTACTTGTTCTAATCTTATTAACTATTAAATGTAAAGGACAACATCGGGACTAAAGCCCGCACTAGAAAAAAATATAATTTTGTGTCAGACTTACATAAGTCCTATTGACATTGATCAGAATAGATGCTTATGGCGATCTTGAACATAGGAATTGAGAAGTGAAAAGTTATACTTATCACTTCTCAGAGACTACTCCTTACACTTATGCTAATTAAAACAGATAATCAATAAGTGCAACCTCTAGCTAAAGATGCAGATTTGTTGGCAATGGCAATAAAATCGGTGTAAATTATTGCCATATATCAAATATTATTATTTACCTCCCAATATTTCTTCAAGTTCTGTTAGCTTCACAGGTCCAGAAAAATTCTGACTGGTAATAATAAAAGAAGGTGTTCCCCCTAGTCCTAATTTTTGTGCTAATAATAGGTCATTTTGGATAGGTTTAATAGCTAATTGGCGGTCATTATTAAATTTTGTGAGATTTAATTTCAGCCTTTTAGCAATATCTAAATATAAAGTCTCACCCAATTGTTTTTGATTTGTAAACAAGGCATCATGATATTCCCAAAACTTACCTTGTTGAAATGCTGCCCAAGCTGCTGTAGCTGCTGGTAATGCTTGTTCATGAATTTGATAAAGGGGAAAATATTTATAAACTAATGTAAATTTATTAGGATATTTTGCTAATAAATCCTTTAGCTTTTTATGTGCTTCTGCACAATAGGGACATTCAAAATCAGAGAATTCTATCAATACAGTTTTTGATTGAGTCGCACCAATTGTAGGAGAATCACCAATTATAGTTTTGGGATTTGTTTGCAAATTATTGATAAATTCTTGTCGTGATTGTTGTAGTTTCTGTTGCTGCTGCTGCTGATATGCTTCCACAGATTCAATAATTATTTCTGGATTTTTGCGAATAATTTCTAGAACTTGTTGTTCTAGCTGGGGGTCTATTTTAGGGTCTATTTTAGTATCAGCTTGAACGGGGAGTGACCAGCTGAAAATTAGGCAGATAAAGCTAAAAATTACTAAATTTCGGAAATGAGTAAAAATTTTGAACATTTGTCAAAGCTATAGAATTAGCAATGTAATTTTATCAACTGGCGGATAAAATAGCAATTATCCCGATTTTATTTTATAGAATCATGCCTTTTATCAAAATATATATTTAAAATATATTTTTAAATTAAAACTGGGGTGAATACAAATATAAATTATGAAAGGTAAAATTTTGGCTACATCTGTATTTTTACTCACATTCAACTTATCAGGTACAGTTGAAGCTGCAAATTATGAAGATATGAGACAGTTATTAGCAAATAAACAATGTCCAAAATGTCTTTTCAGCAATGCTGGTTTAGTCATGGCTGACTTAGCCGGAACAAATTTAAGCGGGGCTAATCTTGCTGGTGCGGATTTACGAGGGGCAAATTTAAGCGGTGCAAGTTTATTTGGTGTGAATTTAAGCGAAGCTAAACTTAGTGGTGCAAACTTAACTGGTGCTGATTTAAGAAACACCTTTTGAATGAATGCTAAATTAAAAGACACCAATATAACAGGGTTAATCAACAGTTAAATGCTGCTCACAATTTGAGTCAAGAAGCGGTCAGATTGACCGTGTTAGCCTGTGGACTAGATAGTACCGATATTTCTAGGATGAAGCAGGAAAAAAAGCTGGTAATTGTTAGCTTATGTTAGCTTTTTTGTATCAGAGTTTAGGTTCGGTCTTATTATAATACTCACAACTCAACGATAATCGTAAACAAGGAAAAAAAATAGATGGCAGACAATTTTAAGAGTAAAGCGATCACACAAGGGGTACAGCGATCGCCCAATCGGTCTATGTTGAGGGCTGTAGGTTTTCAAGATGGAGATTTTGACAAAGCCATTGTCGGTATTGCCAATGGATACAGTACGATTACCCCTTGTAACATGGGGATTAACCAATTAGCACAGAGAGCAGAAACCGCTGTAAAAACCGCCGGGGCAATGCCGCAAATTTTCGGGACAATTACCATTAGTGATGGTATTTCTATGGGAACAGAAGGGATGAAATACTCCCTAGTATCACGGGAAGTAATTGCTGACTCCATTGAAACAGCCTGTACAGGGCAAAGTATGGACGGTGTATTAGCCATTGGTGGTTGTGATAAAAATATGCCAGGGGCAATGTTAGCCATGGCCAGAATGAATATTCCTGCCATCTTTGTTTACGGTGGCACAATCAAACCCGGACATTATGACGGTAAAGACTTAACCGTAGTTAGTTCCTTTGAAGCCGTTGGCCAGTACAGCGCGGGAAAAATTGACGAAAATGAACTGTTAGCGGTTGAACGTAGTGCTTGTCCCGGTGCAGGGTCATGTGGAGGGATGTTTACAGCCAATACCATGTCTTCAGCATTTGAAGCAATGGGCATGAGTTTACCCTATTCCTCTACCATGGCAGCCGAAGACCCAGAAAAAGCGGACAGTACGGAAAAATCGGCCATTGTCCTGGTTGAAGCTATTCGCAAACAAATATTACCTCGGACAATCATCACCCGTAAATCTATTGAAAACGCCATTTCTGTAATTATGGCGGTAGGTGGTTCTACTAATGCAGTTTTACATTTTCTGGCCATTGCCCGCGCTGCTGGTGTAGAATTAACAATAGACGACTTTGAAACCATTCGCGGCCGTGTTCCCGTTTTGTGTGATTTAAAACCTAGCGGTAGATATGTAGCTACAGATTTACACAAAGCCGGCGGTATTCCCCAAGTCATGAAAATGCTTTTAGTCCATGACTTACTCCATGGTGACTGTATGACAATTTCCGGGCAAACTGTGGACGAAGTTTTAGCAGATATCCCCGCAGAACCACGGACTGACCAAGATGTAATTCGTCCCTGGAATAATCCGATGTATGCTCAAGGACATTTAGCTATTCTCAAGGGCAACTTGGCCACGGAAGGAGCAGTAGCCAAAATTACCGGAGTCAAAAAGCCTGTAATTACCGGACCGGCAAGAGTATTTGAGTCGGAAGAGTCCTGTTTAGATGCGATTTTAGCAGGGAAAATAGCAGCCGGAGATGTGATTATTATCCGTTACGAAGGACCAAAAGGCGGACCTGGTATGAGAGAAATGCTGGCCCCCACCTCTGCTATTATCGGTGCTGGGTTAGGTGACTCTGTAGGATTAATTACCGACGGACGTTTTTCCGGTGGTACTTACGGTATGGTGGTCGGTCATGTTGCCCCAGAAGCAGCCGTAGGTGGTAATATAGCCTTAGTAGCAGAAGGTGATAGCATTACTATTGATGCTCATGCCCGGTTGTTGCAACTCAATGTATCAGATCAAGAATTAGCTACTCGTCGTGCAAATTGGCAACCACTTCCACCCCGATATACTAAAGGGGTACTAGGGAAATATGCCAAGCTAGTATCTTCTAGTAGTGTGGGTGCTGTGACAGATTTGAATTTATTTACTAATTAGTAATAACTAATTATATCACATCCCGGACTTTTTCAATAAGTCCGGGATTTGTATTTCATATGTATTTCATATTCAGATATTTTATATTTTTTATATTGATTTGAGGACTAAGGTTTTGATAGGAATAAAAAACATCAATATACATGATTTATCTATTTGGGTGGAACAAGCAAAAACCCAAGCAGCACAAGGAAAAGTTATTGAACGCATTCCCCAATTAGCTATGGCTAACCCTCACTGGTTTGCTGTTAATATAATTTGTAAATCAGATGAAAGTTACAGTTTAGGAAATACAGATTGTATATTTCCATTTATGAGTGCAATTAAACCGTTTTCTCTACTATATTTATTGGAACAATTCACTGCAAAACAGGTTTTACAATGGGTTGGTATTCAACCCTCAACCGCACCTTTCAATTCTTTAGCGCAATTAATAGCAGATAATGGACATCCTCGTAATTCAATGATTAATAGTGGCGCTATTACTCTTGCTGATAAGTTTCCAGGAAAAGATAGCAATGAATCTACACAACTGTTCTGTACATGGTTAAATAAGTTAGCAGGTACTAGTCTATATATAGATTTAGATATTCTTGCTTCGGTTCGTGCTAATCGTTCTCCTATAAATATAGATATTACTAATTATCTCTATGAAGCCGGAAATGTAAATAATATTAAATTTGCTCTTGATGTTTATGAACAAATATGCTGTATATCTGGACGAGTAGAAGATTTAGCGAAATTAGGAAAAATACTAGCTTGTGAAAATGATTTTATCAATAATCAAAACCGTCAAGTTGTGAATGCAGTCATGTTAACTTGTGGTTTGTATGAAGTTTCCGCAGAATATAGTATCAAAATTGGTTTACCTATGAAGTCGGGTATTAGTGGTGGACTTATAACTATAGTACCAAATCAGGGAGCGATAGCCAGCTACAGTCCTGCTTTAGATCATGCTGGTAATTCTGTAGCTGGTTTAGCACTAATGGAAATTTTATCTCAAAATTTACAACTGAGTATTTTTTATTAATTACTCTTCAAGTTGAGATTTGATATTTCCCATTGTTTGAGGAACTGAATCTGTATCTAGTTGATTTGGATTTGATTCTAGTGGTTCTGTTACTTTTGACTGTTGTTCTGTTTTTGGTGCTGGTGTTTCTGTAATGTCAGCAGGTGTAACTTTGGGAATTAATTGTTGTTCTGTTTTTGGTGCTGGTGTTTCTGTAATGTCAGCAGGTGTAACTTCGGGAATTAATTGTTGTTCTGTTTTTGGTGCTGGTGTTTCTGTAATGTCAGCAGGTGTAACTTCGGGAATTAATTGTTGTTCTGTTTTTGGTGCTGGTGTTTCTGTAATGTCAGCAGGTGTAACTTCGGGAATTGATTGTTGTTCTGTTTTTGGTGCTGGTGTTTCTGTAGAATTAGGTTCAGCAATCGGAATTTTAACTGTATAATTCTGGTCTACAATGCCACGTACTTCATCTGCTGTCAATTCTCCTCTGACAATTTTTGAAAGAGTATCTTGACCATTGGGTTGATAGTTAATTAATCTGATAGTGGTGTTAAAGGCATTTTTTACAGGTTGTCCTTGATTATTGAGAAATTCTAGTTCTACCCAAGTTTGGCCAGGTTTAAAGCCTTTAAGATAAATTGGTTGCCAACGATCAAGAATGAAACTTTCACCATTGATTGTGCTACGAATACGCCAGTTGCTCATTATATCATCAGGATTAGTTTCTGCGACACTGTGCAACGGTGCATTAGTTAAGTAGAAATCCAACATAATTGGTTCTGCACCATAATTACCATTAGGACGACTGTAGGTAAGTAAAGGTAATTTAGCATCAGGATTATTTTCCTCGGTTTTCGTAAAAATATGAAATGTAGTTTGAGCATACGCACCTTCATTTTTAAAACTTTCATGCCACGGACGAGAAGCAAAAACGCGGAGAGTATGGGTACCCGGAGATAAATTTGGTAATACTACCGATTGATTTAGGTCGTAAACAGCTATATAAGGTTTGTTATCTAAAATTAGGTGCAAATGGGGTCCAAGTTGCCATTGAGGGTCTTTAAATATTGGTAAGTCCTTAACCTGCAAACGCACGTTAACGGTATCTTCCTGAAGAACTTCATCTATTTTGGGACTGAGAATACTAACTTGGGGTTGATAACCTTCTAGACTAGGACGCAATGCTTGAATAACATCTGGTGGTGCAGTTTCCGAAAACGTCCCCGAAATTTCTGAAGCTGGTGGTGCTTTAACCTGGGGCTGAATAGATGGTTCTTTGCTGCTTACTGCTTCAACGCAACCGCTTAAACTCACGACTAGAAATAACGCGAAAACCCATTTAATAATTGGGAGTCTCTTTGACAAAATTCGCTGAAAAGATTTTCTCCACCCAGTGTTCATGTTTTGATCCTGTAATAGTTTTTAACAATTAACGCAATCATTGTGACGCAAATTATGACTCATGGACTATGGAGTAAAAGCATAAATCTATGGCCAGAGTTATAAATTTACTGACTTTTTTCTGATTACAATGGTAAACAAGTAATTTTTTTGACTGAATTTCTGGACAAGAATTTGCTTTTAGACGGCCAAATTTGGTCAAAAGTCCTTGAATAGCAAGTTTTTAAGCTGCTTTAAGTATAAATCATTTAATTTACAAATTGTTGTTATTTGTAAATTAAATGAAGAGTCTATTGACATTTGGACAATATATGAATTTGTAAAGTAGATGAGACCAGAAATTTGGCTATTTTTAATTATTGTTAACAGGTGTATAACAATGAGCAAGTTCAGACTCTATAATTCAACAGAAACAACTTTTCTTTTCCACACGACAACCGCATCGCTAAACCAGAGCAATCTGAAAAGAGCGACTGTGTTATTCTAGGTGGTATTCATGATTCCCCATTCCTTATAGAGAGGAGGTCGAATGACGATTAGTCCTCCGGAGCGAGAGGAAAAAAAAGCAAGAGTGATCGTTGACAATGACCCGGTTCCTACCTCATTTGAAAAATGGGCAAAGCCAGGGCATTTCGAGAGATCCTTAAGCAGAGGACCAAAAACCACAACCTGGATTTGGGACCTCCACGCCCTCGCCCATGATTTTGATACACATACAAGCGATTTAGAAGACATCTCCCGCAAGATATTCGCCGCTCACTTCGGCCATTTGGCTGTAGTAGCAATCTGGTTGAGCGGAATGTTGTTCCATGGCGCTAAGTTCTCTAACTACGAAGCTTGGCTGGCTGATCCATTAGGAGTCAAGCCCAGCGCTCAGACAGTTTGGTCTATTGTTGGACAAGACATTTTAAACGGTGATATGGGCGGCGGTTTCCGCGGCATTCAAACCACCTCCGGCTTGTTCCAAGTATGGCGTGGCTGGGGTATCACTAGCTCCTTCCAGCTATATGTAACTGCAATTGGCGGCTTGGTATTAGCAGGCTTGTTCTTATTTGCTGGCTGGTTCCACTACCACAAACGCGCTCCTAAACTGGAATGGTTCCAGAATGTGGAGTCAATGCTGAATCATCACTTATCAGTGTTGCTAGGCTGCGGTTCTTTGGGATGGGCTGGTCACTTAATCCATGTATCTGCACCAATCAACAAACTGTTAGATGCAGGTGTAGCAGCTAAGGACATCCCTCTGCCTCATGAATTGCTGTTTAATACAGCAAAAATGGCAGAACTTTACCCTGGTTTCGCTAGTGGTTTAACTCCTTTCTTCACTTTAAATTGGGGAGTTTATGCTGATATCCTCACATTTAAGGGTGGTTTAAACCCAGTTACAGGCGGCTTGTGGATGACTGATATTTCTCATCACCACCTAGCGATCGCTGTACTGTTCATCGTTGCTGGTCATATGTACCGTACCAACTGGGGTATCGGTCATAGCATCAAAGATATTCTAGAAGCTCATAAAGGTCCTTTCACTGGCGAAGGTCACAAAGGTCTTTACGAAAACCTCACCACTTCTTGGCACGCTCAGTTGGCTACTAACCTAGCTTTCTTGGGTTCATTGACAATCATCATCGCGCATCATATGTACGCGATGCCTCCCTATCCTTACTTGGCGACGGACTACGCAACACAATTGTGTATCTTCACTCACCATATTTGGATTGGTGGTTTCTTGATTGTTGGTGGTGCGGCTCACGCGGCCATCTTCATGGTGCGGGATTACGATCCTGTTGTTAACCAAAACAACGTTTTAGATCGCGTGATTCGTCACCGTGACGCTATCATTTCTCACCTTAACTGGGTTTGTATTTTCTTAGGCTTCCACAGCTTTGGTTTGTACATTCACAATGACACCATGCGTGCTTTGGGTCGTCCCCAAGATATGTTCTCCGACAGCGCAATTCAATTACAGCCAGTATTTGCTCAGTGGGTGCAAAACTTGCACACATTAGCTCCTGGTAACACAGCACCTAACGCTCTCCAAGTAGTTAGTCATGCTTTTGGTGGTGGAATTGTGGCTATCGGCGATAAGATCGCTATGATGCCCATTACTTTGGGTACAGCGGACTTCATGGTTCACCACATCCACGCATTCACCATTCACGTTACTGTTCTCATCTTGCTCAAAGGTGTATTGTACGCCCGCAGTTCTCGTCTGATTCCAGACAAGGCGAACTTAGGCTTCCGATTCCCTTGCGATGGTCCAGGTCGTGGCGGTACTTGCCAAGTTTCCGGTTGGGATCATATCTTCCTGGGACTGTTCTGGATGTATAACTCCCTATCAATTGTAATTTTCCACTTTAGCTGGAAGATGCAATCTGATGTCTGGGGAACAGTAGACCCAGATGGCACAGTAAATCACATTACTGGTGGCAACTTTGCAGAAAGCGCTATCACCATCAACGGTTGGTTACGTGACTTCTTGTGGGCGCAAGCTACACAAGTAATTAACTCCTACGGAACAGAATTGTCCGCTTACGGACTAATGTTCTTAGGCGCTCACTTTGTTTGGGCGTTCAGCTTAATGTTCTTGTTTAGCGGTCGTGGCTACTGGCAAGAACTAATTGAGTCCATCGTTTGGGCGCACAATAAACTGAAAGTAGCCCCAACAATTCAGCCTCGCGCACTGAGCATCACTCAAGGTCGGGCTGTAGGTGTGGCTCACTACCTATTAGGAGGAATCGCCACCACTTGGGCATTCTTCCACGCACACATCCTTTCAGTAGGATAAAAATCAGTGGAATTTTGGGTTTTGGATTCTAAGATTTTAGATTCAATCCAAAATCCAAAATCTAGAATCTAAAATTTTGCTGACACTTGATGG
The DNA here is from genome assembly GCF_014696755.1 of Anabaena sp. FACHB-1391. NCBI lineage: Bacteria > Bacillati > Cyanobacteriota > Cyanophyceae > Nostocales > Nostocaceae > Anabaena > Anabaena sp. FACHB-1391. Next base: position 46,500 of record NZ_JACJQS010000032.1, read on the forward strand.
CTAAAGGTCAGAGGACAGATCACACCTATGGCAACAAAATTTCCAAAATTTAGCCAGGATCTCGCACAGGACCCGACTACGCGTCGGATTTGGTATGCGATCGCTACAGGCAATGACTTTGAAAGCCACGATGGCATGACGGAAGAGAATCTTTACCAAAAGATTTTCGCTACGCACTTCGGTCACTTGGCAATCATCTTCCTGTGGGCATCCAGCCTCCTGTTCCACGTGGCCTGGCAAGGTAACTTTGAACAGTGGATTAAAGATCCCCTGCACGTCCGTCCCATTGCCCATGCAATTTGGGACCCTCACTTCGGTGAGGCAGCAATTGAAGCTTTCACCCAAGCGGGTGCAAGCAATCCCGTAAACATTGCTTACTCCGGTGTTTACCACTGGTGGTACACCATCGGGATGCGGACAAACGCCGAACTATACACTGGTTCCGTTGGTTTGCTCCTGTTGGCGGCATTGTTCCTATTTGCTGGTTGGTTACATTTACAACCCAAGTTTCGTCCTAGCCTCTCTTGGTTCAAGAGCGCTGAACCCCGTTTGAATCACCACCTCGCTGGTTTGTTCGGTGTTAGCTCCTTAGCTTGGACTGGTCACTTGGTTCACGTTGCTATTCCTGAATCCCGTGGTATTCACGTGGGTTGGGATAACTTCCTGAGTGTAGCTCCCCATCCAGCAGGTTTAACTCCTTTCTTCACAGGTAACTGGAGCGTTTACGCTCAAAACCCTGACACCGCTGGCCATTTATTTGGTACTTCCACCGGTGCTGGGACTGCGATTCTCACCTTCTTGGGCGGTTTCCACCCCCAAACAGAATCCTTGTGGTTGACTGACATGGCTCACCACCACTTGGCGATCGCAGTTTTGTTCATCATTGCTGGTCATATGTACCGGACTAACTTCGGAATTGGTCACAGCATTAAAGAAATGCTTAACTCCAAATCCGGTTTATTACCTGGTACAAAGAGCGAAGGTCCTTTCAACCTCCCTCACCAAGGTCTTTACGACACCATCAACAACTCCCTGCACTTCCAGTTGTCATTAGCTTTGGCATCTTTGGGAACTATTTGTTCCTTGGTAGCGCAGCATATGTACGCTCTGCCTCCTTATGCGTTCATCGCTAAGGACTACACAACACAGGCAGCATTGTACACCCACCACCAGTACATTGCTGGTTTCTTGATGGTTGGTGCTTTTGCTCACGCAGCAATCTTCTGGGTTCGTGACTACGACCCCGAACAAAACAAAGGTAACGTTCTTGACCGGATGTTACAGCACAAAGAAGCGATCATCTCCCACCTTAGCTGGGTATCTCTCTTCTTAGGCTTCCATACCTTGGGCTTATACGTTCACAACGACGTAGTTGTGGCCTTCGGTACTCCTGAAAAACAAATCTTGATTGAGCCAGTATTTGCTCAATTCATCCAAGCTGCCCAAGGTAAAGCTCTGTATGGCTTGAATGTACTGTTGTCTAACCCCGACAGTATTGCTTACACCGCTTACCCCAATGCTGGTAACGTTTGGTTGTCTGGCTGGTTAGATGCCATCAACTCAGGCACAAATTCCTTGTTCCTGACCATTGGCCCTGGCGACTTCTTGGTTCACCACGCTTTCGCTTTGGCTATCCACACCACCACCTTGGTACTTGTTAAGGGTGCTTTGGATGCTCGTGGTTCTAAACTGATGCCCGATAAAAAGGACTTCGGTTATGCGTTCCCCTGCGATGGTCCAGGCCGTGGCGGTACTTGCGATATCTCCGCATGGGACTCTTTCTACCTGTCTATGTTCTGGATGTTAAACACCATTGGTTGGGTAACTTTCTACTGGCACTGGAAACATCTAGGGATTTGGCAAGGTAACGTTGCTCAGTTCAACGAAAACTCTACCTACCTCATGGGTTGGTTCCGTGATTACCTCTGGGCTAACTCTGCTCAGTTGATTAACGGTTACAACCCCTACGGCATGAATAACTTGTCTGTTTGGGCTTGGATGTTCCTTTTTGGACACCTCATCTGGGCTACTGGTTTCATGTTCCTCATCTCTTGGAGAGGTTACTGGCAAGAGTTAATTGAAACTTTGGTTTGGGCGCACGAGCGTACTCCTTTAGCTAACTTGGTTCGCTGGAAGGATAAGCCAGTTGCTCTGTCTATTGTTCAAGCTCGTGTGGTTGGTTTAGCTCACTTCACTGTTGGCTACATCGTTACCTATGCAGCGTTCCTCATTGCTTCTACTGCTGGTAAGTTCGGTTGATCTTGACTACTGGTTGTAGGTAAGTAACAAAAAAATTCCCTGCCGCAAGGTGGGGGATTTTTTTAATGGGCGGGCAGGATGCCCACCCCACAAGAGGATTTTTTTAATGGGCGGGCAGGATGCCCACCCCACAAGAGGATTTTTTTAATGGGCGGGCAAGATGCCCACCCCACAAGAGGTGTAAACTATAAGAAGCCCACAAGAGGTGTAAACTATAAGAAGCCCACAAGAGGTGTAAACTATAAGAAGCCCACAAGAGGTGTAAACTATAAGAGATGTATATAAACTACAAAAAATAAAAAGAATGTAATTTTCTGTTTAGAGGATGGGAAATATAAAGATAGGGCAGGCAAGATGCCTATCCTACAATAAACCTAGAAAATATTTTTCTGTTATGGAAGAAGCAAGGTTAAAAATTTACCATAGGATGTTACCTCATTGGGAGTTAGATGGGGCAAGTTATTTTATTACTTTTAATACTTGGGAAAAGTTAGAACTTAACCCAGAAGCTAGGGAAATAGTTTTGAATAGTTGTTTATTTTTTAATAATCAAAGATATAAGATATTTGTCTTTGTGGTGATGATAGATCATGTACATTTACTGATGCAGCCTTTACTTAAATCAGAAAATGAGTATTGGTCTCTTAGTAGCATTATGAGTAGTATTAAAGGTTATAGTGCTAAACAGATTGCCAAGGTGATGAAACATATAGGAACTATTTGGCAAGATGAGCGATATGACAGAATTGTCAGAAATGAAGAAGAGTTTCAAGCATATTGGCAATATATCAGACAAAATCCTGTAGAAGCAGGACTGTCATCAACACCAGAAGATTACCCTTACTTGTGGCAAACCTCAGAATAACCTCAATTATTACATCCTCTCTCTTGTGGGGTGGGCATCTTGCCCGCCCTTTTGCTTTATCAGCAAATTTCAGGATTTGTGGTGTCAAAAAAGCTTGTCATTAAGCTTACTATAGTATTAATATAAAAATGATGTTTGTTTAATTATGGCTGAGTTATCTTCAGAATGGAACAATGAGGCTTATGTCTCTCTACATCTGGTTGAAGAAATGCTACGTATGGCAGGTTTACCTCCCCGCAGTAGCTATTCCCATTGGTATCCAGAGTTTAAAATAAAAGTTCCAAAAATAACTGCAAATGGTTTTGTAAGGGAAACTGACAAAGAAGTTGATTTTTTAATTGAGGATTTGGGTAGATATGTCAATTTTTTAGTTGAGGTTAAGTCAGCCAAAGCTCGTATTGATGATGATGCTCGTACTCAATTAAAAACATATCTCAAATATTCAAATACAAGATTTGGGATATTAATTGATCCTTTTTCAGTTGAGATATATGAGTACACAGAATGGCCACCAAATCTAATGTGTACACATACTATACAAGACCCTAAAAAAATTCAACCTGTAGCATATTTTTTAAAAAGCTTCCTGGATAAAATTAAAATGCGTACTATTGCAATTCATACATCAAAAGGGGGCGTTGGTAAAACGACGCTAGTGGTCAATCTCGCCTATGAACTAGCAACTCAAGGTAAAAAAGTTTTAGTTATTGACTTGGATGATCAAGCTAATGCCAGTCTATCATTAGGAGTCAACAAAGCTGATGAATTTGATCATGCTTCTAGTTTGGAAGAATTTGAAGAAATCTTAGAATCTTTCAAGGATAGAAAAGAAGTTGTAGAGTTTTTGAAAGACTACGACTTGCCAAATTTTAAGTATAGAGAATATATCCACTCTTCTTTAGCACTGAACCAGATTATAAGTAAGACTAGTGATGGAAGAGTTGATGTCTTACCCAGTAGTTACAAAACCGTAGATGCTGCACTTGCAAACTTAGGTGGAATTCGTGAAAAGCGTCTAGATAAAGCACTGCGACAATCTGGAATAGCTAAAGATTATGATTATGTAGTTATTGACACTCCCCCTAGTGCGACTACTATTGCTAGTAATGGGTTATATGCAGCCCAATATGTGGTGATACCATCCCAAATGGAATATCTTTCAGTTTATGGTATCAGAACTCCTATCAGGAGAGCTAGGGAAGTCCAAGAAGAAAACGGAAAAAGGGGAGTAATTCTTGGTATTGTTCCAATGATGACTGAAAAAAATGTCAAGCTTCATACTACTATTAAGCAATTAGTAGAACAAACATTTCAGGGTATGACGATTTTACCAGAAATCAAGCGAGCTACTGCTGTTGGACAAGCATCTAAGGCACGTTCTCCCCTTTCTTTATATGCAGAACATAATACTGGAGCAGGTGAGGTAGCACATCAATTCTCTGCCTTAACCAAAGAGATAGTTACCAGAATAAATCAGATTGAAAGTGCTATAGGAATTTAAAAAATGGTAAAGCTTTATAAAGGTATTGAAAGCCAACCTAGTCTTGTTGTATTAAATCAGATACAGGTAGCTCAAGAAAATTCGGGAACTTCAAGATTGACTCTTAATAAAATAGCTGAAAACATAAAAGAAGCGGGTTTCAACTTGATTGTTCCATTTGTTTCTATAACAGATGAGGAAGACAAATATCACTTATTAACAGGGTTAGCAATTTATGAGGCAGCTATTATTGCTGGAATAGAGCGAATTTGGGTATTTATAATTGCAGCTAAACAACCAGAAGCAGAAAAATTTATAGAACCAGCTTTTTTGCAGTCAAAACTAAATGACAGAGTGATTGAGCCTCAAGATTTGACAGGTTTCTTGGAATTTATCAATAATAAAAATTCTGATTTGAGGAAGATTCCAGGGGTTAAAGATGGATATGCAAAGCTAATTTCGGGTAAACGTCCTTATATTTCTCAAGAAGATATGCAGAAAAAGCTAGGTGCTAAAAGGTCTTTAAATTGGCTTAAAGCATATAAGCAAAAGAATAGTTAAAATCCTCCAAATTATTTTGGATTTTATTAATTTAAGTGATCATACCTTTTTTAATTCAGGTATTTTCAATTGAATTTATATAATGGGGGTGGGCATCTTGCCCACCCCACAGGAGTTTTTGAAGATTTGGATTTGCATATTAAATACTAAGTAGCTTATTAAATGCTTATTATCAGGCTAATTACAAAACTATATATCCTAAAATTAAATTAGCTATAACAGTCGCAACATTGATGTTAAATTATAACATACCTGGTTAATTACTCCCTTCCCGGCATAAAATATTAACTAAAAAGTGTTAGTTGAAAATCCCCTTACTTTACCAAATACTAATATGTCCTTTGTTCCCTTACATATTCACAGTGATTACAGCTTGCTTGATGGTGCTAGTCAATTACCAGAATTGGTAGATCGAGCGATCGCATTAGGAATGAAAGCGATCGCCCTCACAGATCATGGTGTCATGTATGGGGCTGTGGAACTGATCAAAATCTGCCGCAGTAAGACGATTAAGCCAATCATTGGCAACGAAATGTATATCATTAATGGTGAAATTGACAAACAAGAACGTCGTCCTAAATATCATCAAGTCGTATTGGCAAAAAATACTCAAGGGTATAAAAATCTAGTTAAATTAACTACCATTTCTCACCTGCAAGGAGTACAAGGTAAAGGCATTTTTTCCCGTCCTTGTATTAATAAGGATTTACTGAAACAATATAAGGAGGGGTTAATAGTCACCAGTGCTTGTTTAGGGGGAGAAATTCCCCAAGCAATTCTGAGTAATCGGCCAGATATAGCTAGGAAAATTGCCAAATGGTATAAAGAAGTATTTGGTGAAGATTTTTATTTAGAAATTCAAGATCATGGTTCTCAAGAAGACAGGATTGTGAATGTAGAAATCGTCAAGATTGCCAGGGAATTAAACATTAAATTTATCGCCACAAATGACTCTCATTTTATCTCTTGTTTTGATGTAGAATCCCATGATGCCTTATTATGTATTCAAACCGGTAAACTCATTAGCGAAGATAAAAGAATGCGGTATAGCGGCACAGAATACCTGAAATCATCTGAGGAAATGCACCAGCTATTCCGTGACCATTTAGCCGATGATATCATTGCCGAAGCGATCGCCACAACAGAAGAAATTGCTGATAAAGTTGAACCTTATCACATCATGGGTGATCCACAAATTCCCACACCCACAATCCCTTCAGGACATACAGCAGATACTTATGCAGAGGAGGTTGCATGGTTGGGACTTTTAGAAAGATTAAATCGCAAATCTCGCAACGAAGTAGATCCAGTCTATAAAGAAAGATTAGAATATGAATTAAAAATGATTCAGCAAATGGGATTTTCCACCTACTTTTTAGTAGTTTGGGACTATATCAAATTTGCAAGAGACAATAATATTCCCGTTGGTCCAGGACGGGGTTCTGCGGCAGGTTCTTTAGTAGCTTATGCTATGAGAATTACGAATATTGACCCGGTACATCATGGTTTATTATTTGAAAGATTTCTCAATCCCGAACGTAAATCAATGCCGGATATTGATACAGATTTCTGCATTGATAAACGAGATCAGGTAATTGAATATGTCACTGAAAAATATGGGGTTGAGAGAGTAGCCCAAATTATTACTTTTAACCGACTGACATCAAAAGCAGTGTTAAAAGATGTCGCTAGAGTGTTAGATATTCCATACAATGAATCTGACAAAATGGCGAAAATGATTCCTGTAGTCCGGGGTAAACCTACAAAATTGAAAGTGATGATTTCCGATGAAACCCCCGAACCAGAATTTAAAGCCAAATATGATAATGATCCCACTGTGCGGCGCTGGATTGATATGGCCATGCGCATTGAAGGGACTAACAAAACCTTCGGTGTTCATGCTGCTGGTGTGGTTATTTCCGCAGAACCATTAGATGAACTTGTTCCTTTACAACGCAATAATGACGGTTCTGTAATTACCCAATATTTCATGGAAGATTTGGAATCTTTGGGATTATTAAAAATGGACTTTTTGGGTTTACGGAACTTAACCCTAATTCAAAAAACCATTGATTTAATTGAACAAAGTCAAGGATATCGTATTGATCCTGATGAAATCACAAAACAGGAAAGAAAGGCACAAAAAATATTAGCTAAAGGTGAACATACCAGCTTACCAAAAGATGTGACTAAAGCTTATTCACTATTAGAAGCAGGTGATTTAGAAGGCATATTTCAATTAGAGTCTTCAGGGATGAAACAAATAGTGCGAGATTTGAAACCTTCTAATATTGAAGATATTTCTTCTATTCTTGCACTTTATCGTCCTGGACCATTAGATGCCGGATTAATTCCTAAATTTATTAATCGGAAACATGGACGAGAAGAAATTGAATATGATACTCAAATTTTAGAACCGATATTAAATGAAACCTATGGAATCATGGTTTATCAAGAGCAAATTATGAAAATTGCTCAAGATATGGCTGGTTATAGTTTAGGACAAGCTGATTTACTCCGTCGCGCTATGGGGAAAAAGAAAGTATCGGAAATGGAGAAACAAAAGCAAAATTTTATTGATGGTTCTGCAAAAAATGGTGTAAAATCCCAAGTTGCTGAACATTTATTTGGGGATATGTTAAAATTTGCGGAATATTGTTTAAGTTATGATACAGAAATTTTAACTGTTGAATATGGTTTTTTAGAGATTGGGGAAATTGTGGAAAAACAAATTGAGTGTCGGGTGTATACAGTTGATAGCAATGGCATACTTTATACTCAACCTATTGCCCAATGGCATCATCGGGGACAGCAAGAAGTCTATGAATATTTATTAGAAAATGGGGCAATTATTCGCGCGACAAAAGACCATAAATTCATGACTGAAGAGGGGGAAATGTTACCCATTGATGATATTTTTACCCAAGGATTAGATTTATTACAAGTGGCAGATTTATAGCAGAAGACAAGGAGCAGAAAAATATCTATTCCCTGTTCCCTGAATTGTTACGAGGGAATTTATAAATCAATCCAGTTAATCCCAAAACTCTTTTTGAAAACGAACCACAGAGTCACAGAGAACACAGAGAAAAGAGAATAATAAGTTCTTAGTTGGATGGTATTGAATTATAAATTCCCAAAACTCTGACTAAAAAACCCCATTTATCTGCTGCTTCTTCAATAATTTTTGTCGTTGGTTTACCCGCACCATGTCCGGCTTTAGTTTCAATTCTAATCAAAACAGGTGCATTACTACTATGGGCAGCTTGCAAAGCGGCAGCAAATTTTAAAAGTTGACCATTTTCACTAATAGAAATTCCTGAAAGGTCAACTGTACCATCTTCTGAAAGTTTGTTAAGATCAAGTAATACTCTTGGTTGTGCATCTAATGTAGGGAGAGTATAGAGAACACTTTGATTTTGCAGTCCATCATTTTTGAAATAAAAGTAATTATTACTTTGTTTAAATGGTGTTCCATATTTTTCATAATCCCAAAGTTTGGTAAGACGCTGTTTAATGTCTTCCCTCGCGGGAATTTCGTTTAAGTAGGTAAAGGTAACTTGATTTTGCGCTTCTACCCAAGCTTTTGTTTCTTGTGTATCTGGGTTTTCTAAAGTGCGATAAGGATCTGCAACCACAGTTCCATAATAATTATAATTATCTGTTTGATCAATTTTGCTAAGAGCGGGATAGCTAAAGGATGTTTTACAGTTAGACATAGATTCAGGATAGATAAACTGTTACTGTTATATCTTCCCATAATCTGATTGCAACTTGTTGAGTTATACAGGAAAATAAGCACAGATTCCTTTTACAAGTGGTCTGATAGGGGTCGAACTTTGACGGACTCCAAAGGAAACCCTATTGCTGGTGCTAAAGTTGAAGCTATTGATAATAGTTCCAAATCATCAGTTATATCTATTACGAATAATGCAGGTGTTTTCTATTTGGAACAGTTGCGACAAGGAAGTTATCAGTTAAAAGTCAATGGTAAATCTGCTGAACCTAATACAATTACAATTAAAGCAGATGCTAATACTTTACAAGAGTTAAATTTAAAATTACCCTAGTATGCTTTTTTGTAAAAGCTGTGTTATTATTAGTATGTGAATCATCCTGGAGGTTAACGAAAATGACTCAGGAATTAATAGACCTCAGAAACAGCATTTTACAAGGAAATTATGCCGATGCTTTAGCAATTATTGATGAATTAGAGGGAATGAGTAAACAGGCAATATTGAGAAATATAGAATCATTTTTAAAGATTTTACTAATTCACTTGATTAAAAATCAAATAGAACAGCGATTGACAAATTATTGGATGGCTTCTATTCGTAATTCAATTAGAGAAATTCAAAAAATCAATTTGAAAGAAAATAAAAAATCCTATTATGTCAATTATGATGAATGGGAAAATTTAATAGAGGAAGAAGTAATTGAAGATGCGATCGCTGATGCTAGTATAGAAATCATGAATGGTAAATATACCCGTTCTCAATTATCGGAGATATTAGATAGAAAGCCAATTATAACAACAGCTATGACATTTTTATTTTTAACTTATACCTATTCACCAAAAGAACTACCAGCTATTATGGATGATTATCTCAGTCAGTTAGCAAATGATAAAAATTGGTAATTTTTCGTTATTTTTTGGTTTTTATGCTTTTCCATACTCTAGCAAATAATTGACTAATGGTACGGAAGTGATCATATAATTTCACAGTATAGTATAATTAAAACTTATATAAAATCAATAATACTTTTAATATTCATAACTTAGGAAAATTCAAGTTTAGATTTTCTTAATAATTAATTGAGAATTATTTTTATTTAGCAACGAGCTTGCAATACTTGCGGCGATTTGCTAGAATTATTGAGAATTTCATAATTGGGGTATTATTGTCAATTTTGCACCCTGCTCAAAAGATGATCTGCAAAAGTCTTTATTGATAGTCGTTTCAGAGATATATTTTGAAAAAAAATACAAAACTTTACAAATTAGCAGTGGGTTGAAAGAGTAAATTGGGGAAAAATTATTGAGCAAATAATGTACTTTTATCAGTAGAACTAATGTACTATTGACAAATAGGATAACTTATGGTACATGAGGATAGTTTTTGGTGGTAGGTAGGGTTAGTAAGCAGCTAAGGATTTCTGAGAATTTAGTTTTCGTTAGTGCACTAAAGCTCTATATATTGTATCTATAATATGGAGACGTTTCATGAAACGTCCCCACATGGTTTTTGGGAGATATTGAGAAACTACACCCAACTAACAATAAAGTCCTGGTTAGTGAGATTTAGTCCAGGGGAAAGTTGAGCTAATGCTACCTGTGAACCAGAACCCAAAGCATCAGCATCAAAATAGAC
>NZ_JACJQS010000033.1:0-53183 GCF_014696755.1 Anabaena sp. FACHB-1391
GCTGCTGTTCCTGTTAAAGTCAGGTTTTCCACGTTAGCAGGCAAAACAGTGTAAGTAACACTAGATTGAACGGTATCTATACCTGCGTTGGTAAGTTCAGTAATGGTGTCAGTGGTGCTATCTACAATGTAAATATCATCCCCTAAACCACCAATTAAGGTATCTGTACCTGCACCACCGTCAAGGGTATCATTACCTTCACCACCATCAAGAGTATCATTACCTGCCAAGCCGAAGATCTGATCATTTCCAGCATATCCATACAGAAGATCATTCCCAGCAGCACCGGATAAAGTGTCATTTCCGGCAGTACCCTCAAGAGATGGGTCAAAGAACAACGAATAACCAACTGCTGCTTGACCACTTGGTTGACTGATTTTTAACTGATAGTTTTGCCCATCTTCCGCAGAATACTGGATTTTTAGTTCACCCGTACCAGTTTGAGAAGCGATCGCTGTTGAATTTCCCACCCGGAAAAGTTCTGCACTCACAGTTGAACTACCAGCAATGCTAACAATAACTTGTCCAGGTTTTGCAGTGAGACTTCTGGCACTAGCAAAATTAAAGAAATCTGGGTTTGTGGCATCAATCCTCAGTCCAGGGACCTGTAAATCACTTAAAATCACTCCCAAATCTTCCGACTTACCAGAGCGATTATTAGCCCCCACCCAGTCATTGCCATTAGTAACTGTTCCCGGTGCGTCTATACTCAAAGAGTAATCAGGGACAACCGTTGTACCATTCCCCGTCACCTTAATTAAATATTCTCCCGCAGCCAACCCTGTTAAAGAGACAATTTCTTGTCCCGAACCAGTATTAGAGGTAAGTTGCTGTTGTTGACCATTAGCATTAGTGTAACGGAGTGACAGAGATAGACTTTGTCCATTGATTGGACTATAGTTGACCTTAACGCGATCGCCAGTTGCTCCAGTTTGGTTAATAGTAAAACGGAACCAGTCCTGATCACCAGCTTGATGAATATTCAAGCGATTAAAAGTATGACCATCACCAATCAAAGTCTGTAAATTATAAGCAGTAGCCGCTAAATCATTCGACTCCGACCAATCTAAAGACCAGTCTGGAGCAGAACCACTCCGGCCACCAGTCCGCGTAGTAAAGCTTTGGAGATAATCTTTCCAACCAGTAGCCGTAAAGAAAGATTGATAACCGTTTAGATAACTAATGTCGAGACTTGAGCCAGGTGCAGGAAGATAAATTGACAGTCCTTGGGTATCAAACTGGTCAGTTGTATCAGCAATCACCAAATTATTCAAAGCATTAATTACCAATTGGGCATTAGTGCGAATAACTTGGGTAATACCACTATTATTAGCGATCGCTCCCATATACTGCCCCAAGTCCCGGAACTCTTGGTAACTAAACCCCGTAGCAGAATCACGGGCTGCTTGCAACTTAGTCCAATCACTAGCCGTGGCACTATTGCTGACACTGGTTGTAAAGTTCCTTAGTGCCGTTGTGAAAGCATTAAATTGAGTTGTGTCAGTAGCTGAAAGCGTATCTGCTCCACCTGCACTTCCCTGATATTGATTTTGAAAACTCGTAACCAGTCCCGAAGCCAGAGATTGAGCAGTGACTTGACTGGGATTAGTGAATAAAGTATTAAAGGCAGTAGTGTAATCATAGCCATCTCCACCCACAACTTCCTCAGAAGCAACAAACACCCTAGCGTAATCCTTCAAAGCGAAGCCAACTTCCGCCATCGCCATCAAACAAGCATCAAAAGCCAGCACACTAATATTAATACCCGCTGACTTGAGAGTATTCAAAGCTGTAGCTAACTCACTAGTAGTCAGATTATCACTAGTCGTACCATCAGAGTTATCATAGTTAAAACCATAGACCCCACCACCATGGTCCCACATCACCAAAGCGTAATTATTAGCAGGAGCATTAGTTGTTGCCCATTGTACGAAATTAACTAAAGTATTTGGACTACCCGTATTTTGTTCACCAATGCGTTCAAAAGGAGTAACAACCGTATTTCTATTAGTATCCGGCCGAATAATCGCCCGACCCGTATCACCCCAAGCCGCACTTCCACCAGTAGCATAAGTTGTCTCCTGAGAACTTTGATCCCAAAGAGCCGCAAAATTAACGGTACTAGGTAAACGAGAAGCAGCCACCTCCATTTCATTAATATCTTTAAAGGCATAGTAGTCTAAATCACTTGCCGTTATATAGGCCATTACCGTCCAATCATTGCGGTTATTGGGTTGGTTGCCTTGGGTTGGGGCATCAATATTCAGTTGATAGGAATTGGTAGCAGTTCCATTACCATAGACATGAGCATAGTAAGTACCCGCAGCTAGTCCATTCAAAGAAACGCTTTCATTATTACTAGTCCCTACAGAACTGCTAACCAGGACTTGACTACCGTTTTGTTCTCGATACAGTTTTAGCTGTAAATCACCAAGGCTATTCTCAAATTGCAGACTAATGGAATTAGAATTTGTGCCTATTGCCGTTGTGGTAAACTTGAAATAATCCACATCACTGCTATGGATAGTAGCAGCAATATTAGTCACCCCGTCTACCAAATTTAAATTAGTTGCCGTAGCAAAACTATTATTGGGTTCAAAGTCATCAGCAGCAACAGAAGTGTCCGGGGCAATTACAGAAAGATTATATTGGGGGTTGAGCGCACCATCGTAACCATAAACCTTAACCGTGTAAGTTCCAGCAGCCAAACCATTGAGACTAATCTCTTCAAAGTCTTCCGTACCTTCAGACTTGCCAATCTCTTGACCGCTTTGATTATACAGAACCAAGTCTATATCACCCTGGTCGTGGCTAAAATCAATGCGAACCTTATTAGCTGCTTGTCCTGGCCGTAATGTTGTAAACTTAAACCAATCCTGATCTGTGTCCGTATGGATAGACAGGTTATTGAGATTACGAGTACCATCCACAGTTCGTAAATCGTAAGCTGTGCTAATGGTGTTATTCGCTTCTGCAAAGTCCCCTTGATTAATTGTACCAGTATTCAGCGTAAGCGCGTAAAGGGGATTAGTCGCGCCATTAACTCCACTAACGCGAACATAATAACTGCCCGCTGTTAAACCAGCCAAACTAACTTGCTCATTATCACCACTATTATTAGAACTATCCACTAAATAGCTTTGATATTGACTAGCAGGGGTATTAATCGCAAAAGCCTCAAACAGTTCTAATTGTAAATCCCCCAAATTGTTATCAAAGCTAATAGCAACAAACTGATCCTCTTCTCCACTACCGCTAAGTTCAAACTTAAACCAGTCCGTATCAGTAGAAGTGTGAATAGACAGATTTTCCAGTGGGTTATCAATCCGGTTAGTTACAGTCCGAACAGGAGGACTACTTCCAGCAGCGGGATTATAACCATTGCTATAGGGATTGTCACGACCTGTGTAAACATTATTATTCGCCGCATTAGAACCAACAGCGCCGTCATTACCAGCATTTCTGCTTGTCCTATTCCGCAAATTGTATGCTGCTGCTGGAGAATCATTAGGCTCTAAAGCATCTGCTCGTAAAGCAGCAGGACCATCAATCACTAAACTGTAATTAGGATTAGTTGCTCCACCAACTCCCGACACCCTAACGTAATAAGTTCCTATTCCCTTACCCGCTAAAGAGATTTCTTCAAAATTACTACCCGTGTCAGCATTATAAACCTGACCATCAGCACCGATTAACTGTAAAGCCAGATTACCTACAGCATTTTCAAAATTAATCCGTACCGATTGACCCAGCACAGGAGCAGTTGTTAAATTGAACTTAAACCAATCTACATCTGTACTAGTATGAATGGATAGATCCTCTTGAGTAACTATACCATCAATAGTCCTTAAATTGTATGCAGTCACCTGGGTATTATTGGGTGTACTGGCATCAATAACATCCGCAACAGCGGTTTCTGGAGCATCAATAACCAAGCGATAACTGGGATTAACAGTCGCGCTAGTTGCCCCAAATACCCTGACATAGTAAGTTCCCTGGGCCAGGTTTTCTAAAGAAACTTGCTCACGGTTGGCATTATAGTTTGATGTATATTGTTGACCATTAGCACCAATAACCAACAAACTTAAATCACCCAAACTATTGTCAAATTCAACCGTAACTGCATCCCCAGCCTTACCTTGACCAACAGTAGTGAACTTAAACCAGTCCTGATCTCCGGCTACATGAATTGAGTAATTTTCAGCAATGAATTGTCCCTGTATTTCCCGTAAATCATAAGCGGTGGCTTGAGTATTATTAGCTTCTGCTGCATCACCCGCTGGTTCATTACTATCAGGTGCATTGATGATTAAATCGTATGCTGGGTTAGTCGCACCATTGTAGCCAAATACCTTGAGCAAATATGTCCCCACCGCTAAACCGTTGAGGTCAAACAACTCATAATCGTCAACTGAGTTAGAATTACGCAACCGGGTTGTTCCCGTTGCGTCATATAACTCCAAGTCAAGATCCCCCAAGTCATGACTAAAAATAATTCCCACATTATTTTCTGCCGTACCAGCACCGGTAATCGTAAACTTGAACCAATCCTGATCACCTGTGGTAATTGATAGGGGTTGGGAATTAACAGTAGCAGAATCCCACCAACCGTTAATAGTTCGCAAATCTTTGGCTGTTGCAGCGGTATTATTCGTTTCTGCCCAATCTCCCGTTACCCCTTGAGGTGGGTTAATAAATAGACTATAATCAGGATTAACAGCACCGTTATAACCATAGACTTGCAGATAATAACTGCCAGCAGTTAGTCCCTCTAGGGAAATCGTTTCTTGATTATCTACCCCTGTAGAACTACTGAGGAAATTACCATTACCATCATACAGCCCAATATCCAAGTCCCCTTGAATATGGGTAAAGTCAATGCCCACAGAATTGGTTTCATTACCTGCGGTTGCTAAAGTAAATTTAAACCAGTCAACATCACTACTAGTATGAATTGAGAGATTACCACGGTTAAAGGCGCTCGTTAGAGTTCCTAAATCCGTCGCTTCTGCTTGGGTATTATTAGATTCTGCACTGTCTCCAGAGGGGTTTAACGCAGTCCAAGGTGCGTTAACAAAAAGGGAGTATTCCGGGTTTGTAGCATTGTTATAGCCAAAAACTCGCAGATAATAGTCCCCAGCCACCAAACCATCAAGACTAATTTCCTCGCTGTTGGTGACACAATTAGAGTAGTCTAGTTGAGTTCCCGTAGCGTCATATAGTTCAAAATCTATATCACCCTGATCATGCTCAAACTCAATTTTGGCATAGTGAGTATAATCTCCTGCACCAGCAATGGTGAACTTATACCAGTCCTCATCTCCAGTTGTATAAATAGATAAAGGACGAGCGGGATTATCTAATGCTAATATCTGTTCTCCAGCCTGTAATAATGCATTCAAGTTCGTGGCGGTTGCACGGGTATTATTTGGCTCAAAAGTATCAACAATTGTGGCAGGAGGAGCATTGATAGTTAAGGTATAATCTGGATTAACGGCACCATTGTAACCATAGATTTTAACCCTGTAAGTACCAGCAGCCAAACCATCGAGACTGATTTCTTCAGCATCATCAATGCCTGTGGAACTACCGACTTCAATGCCATTGAGGTCATAAAGTTTGAAGTCTACATCCCCCAGAGAGTGAGTAAACTCAATCCGCACATAATCACTTTCCGTTCCCGCATTAGCTATAGTGAATTGAAACCAATCTTGATCACTAGAAGTATGAAGAGAAAGATTGTCAATTACCCTTAACCCGGTGATTTGTCCTAAATTAGTCGCCGTAGTATTGGTATTATTTACTTCGTAAGCATCCCCACCAGGAGCATTGATAGTTAAGGAATAGTTGGGATTAGTTGCACTATTGTAACCATAGACCTGAACAAAGTAGTCACCAGCAGCAAGTCCCTGTAAACTAATTTCTTCCTCATCTCCAACCCCGGTTGAACTAGCTACCTCAACGTTGCTGGCATTATAGAGTTTGACATCTACATCACCAAGGCTATGAGTAAAAGCTATCTTGAGGAAATTTCCCTCACTACCTGTAGTCCCTAGCCGGAATTTAAACCAATCTTGATCACCAGAAGTTATTGAGAGGTTTTCCCACTCACGAATACCGCTAATTAAACCAAAGTCTTTAGCGGTTAGTTGAGTGTTATTCGGTTCAAATTGATCCCCTGTAATTGTTACTGTTGGTAGACTCGTTTGTAAACTATAGGTATTAGTTGCGCCATAATAACCATAAACCTGAACGAAATAGTTACCCGCAGCCAGTCCAGCTAAAGAAATTAACTCTTCATTACCTGTACCTGTTGAGCCGCTAATGTAAGTTCCATCTGCTTGATAGAGTTTTAGGTCTATGTCTCCTGAACTGCCAGGAAAGTTAATTTTGACGTAGTTGCTGCTCGTCCCGGTGGCCAGCAAAGTAATCTTGAACCAATCTTCATCGCTACTACTGCCAATGGTGAGATTACTCCAAGATTGACTTACAGAGCCTAGTGAAGCAGCGGCACTTTGAGTGTTATTCGGTTCAAATTCATCCCCTGTAATTGTTGTTGTTGGTAGACTGGTTTGTAAACTATAGGTATTGGTTGCGCCATTATAACCATAAACCTGAACGAAGTAGTCACCCGCAGCCAGTTCTTCTAAGGAAATTAACTCTTCATCACCTGTACCTGCTGAGCTGGTAATGTAAGTTCCATCTGCTTGATAGAGTACTAGGTCTATGTCTCCTGAACTGCTAAGAAAGTTAATTTTGACGTAGTTGCTGCTTGTTCCGGTGTCTAGCAAGGTAATCTTGAACCAATCTTCATCGCTACTACTGTCAATGGTGAGATTACTCCAAGATTGACTTACAGACCCTAGTGAAGCAGCGGCGCTTTGAGTATTATTTGGCTCAAATTCATCGCCTGTAATTGTTGTTGTTGGTAGACTCGTTTGTAAACTATAGGTATTGGTTGCGCCATTATAACCATAAACCTGAACGAAGTAGTCACCCGCAGCCAGTTCTTCTAAGGAAATTAACTCTTCATCACCTGTACCTGCTGAGCTGGTAATGTAAGTTCCATCTGCTTGATAGAGTACTAGGTCTATGTCTCCTGAACTGCTAAGAAAGTTAATTTTGACGTAGTTGCTGCTTGTTCCGGTGTCTAGCAAGGTAATCTTGAACCAATCTTCATCGCTACTACTGTCAATGGTGAGATTACTCCAAGATTGACTTACAGACCCTAGTGAAGCAGCGGCGCTTTGAGTATTATTTGGCTCAAATTGATCGCCTAACAGTCTGAAGTTATACAAAGTATTGCTCATAAATTAAATCAGTTCTGAGTAAGTAACTGTATGTACGTTTCTAGTTTAGATAATAACTGCTGATTTAATTTTCGTAAATATACAGAAGTGTTAATTTTTGTATCATAATTTTATTGCCAATTTATTGCCAAAGTTCTGAACTATTCTATTTTACCTTGGGGCTTGAGTAGCTAACGGGAGATATTAGGCACAATCGTATAGAGTGTAAAGACGGATAAAAAACAACCTATTGACAGGAAAACCAGCAGATATTACTCATCTTTGCTGTTCTCTGAAAATGGCAAATGGCACATTAGATCACACTCTATTAGCCATTGAGCGGTACAACGAGGATAAGTATTTGGATCACAAGTCCACACTAGTTTTTGGTGACAGTTTTCACTCTCCTGATTAACTGAGTTTTCACTCTCCTGGTTATTGATATTAGTCGAGGACATAATTTAAACTCCTCTTATCTTTTTTTTAATTAAACCTTAACTATTTTATATACCAAGTTACGGGGAAATTAGTAAATAACTAAAGGAGATATTGTAATATTTATTTACATTGTGTCCCATTTTGTAGGTGTCATGATGTCCGATATTAAGGAGAAAACCAAAAGATGATTTTAGCCAACATTCCGCAATTCAATAAGTAGGATGAATAAACTACCAGGGATTCAAAATATAGGTTTTAAAAATCAATTAGGCATGATAAAATAAATTATGACTGCTGAAATTCCAGGTTTCTTATACAATAAAAAAGCTAGTTAAATAAGTGAACGGAAAAAAACCGACATAAGCAACGAAAAGTAAAGTTGCCCAAAACCTCTTCCCCGTCCCCTGTTCCCAGTTAAGAGTTCCCAGTTAAGAGTTCCCTTGTCATAACGACAATTTTTAACGCCAACCTACTAAATAGGATTTTACTAAACTTTAAAACTTAACTTTAAAACTTATTTAGGACTTATTTAGGGAAAATAAAAGTAAGATAAAAAAAAGATAAAAAAAAGAGATATTTCTCAATAACTAATTACCAATGATCAATGACTAATAACTAATGATAAGATTACACTAGTAAAATATCAGGAAATTATTCACAAATGGTTTTTTTTAATCAAGACAAACAACTAGAAAATCTCGGTAATCAAATATTAGAAGCAACTTGGGCAAAATTTTCGACTTTAGCACCTAACCAAATTGCGCTGACTTGGGTTGTATATGATCCTCCTGCACCAGTTAATACAGGTGGTGCGCTGACTCCCAATGCTTTCTGGGAACACCCAGTCCGGGGATTTAGCTATCGTGGAGGAGAACGTATTTATCCTGCTAGTGTGGTAAAATTATTCTACCTGGTAGCGGTGCAAGAATGGCTAGAAAAAGGCATGAGTCAAACAACGGACGAACTAAACCGAGCTTTGACGGATATGATAGTTGATTCTAGTAATGATGCTACTAGCTTAATTGTTGATATTCTCAGTGGTACTACTTCCGGTCCTCAATTAACCCTTGGTCCTTTTGAAACCTGGAAATATCAGCGTCAGATTGTTAACCGCTATTATCAGTCCTTGGGGTGGGAGGAAATAAACGCAATTAATGTCTGTCAAAAAACCTGGGGTGATGGTCCCTATGGACGGGAAAGGGCGTTTTATGGGGAAATGTTTGAAAACCGCAATATGCTAACAACAGATGCCACTGCGAGATTATTACATAGTATCGTGGGTGGGGTGGCAGTGTCTAGTGGGCGATCGCAAGGGATGATGAAGTTACTTAAACGCGGTCTTAATGCTGATGAATTACCCCAAAATGTGGAAGAAGACCAAGTTACAGGCTTTTTAGGCGGTGGATTACCGGAAAATAGTCAAATCTGGTCAAAACCAGGTTGGACAAGCACGGTGCGTCATGATGCGGCTTATATTGAATTACCAAATCAACGTCCTTATCTGTTAGTGGTATTTACGGAAGGGAAGGAACAAGGAAAAAGTCGGGAAATCTTGCCTTTTGTTTCTGGGAAAATTGCGGAAGCAGTTAGCAAACTATAACCAGGAATTAACCGCAGATAAACACAGATAAACACAGATAAATTTTTCCATTGGTGGATTAGGAAATGCTATAATGATTCCTGAATGATTTTTAGTTGCTTCTAATTCCCAATACTTAAAGCTGCTACAGCTACAATTAGCTAAAGTGTCAAATTCTCTACCATTACGTGATCAATATCTGACTTTAATTGATGACATTATCCAAACCACTCTCAAGGGTAAGATTAGCTCTGTAGAGCAGGTTTATCAAATGTTACTCAAGGGTATTACTTCTGGAACTGGGGAAGTATTTGAGTTAGTTTTGAGCGATCGCCTCAATATTATACAATCTCAAGTAGACTCGGAAACGGATGAACTGAAAAAAGCCAAGGCTACCCGGAGTTTACGCGCCGCTAAAACGATTCAAACTCAATGGCAACGGTGGCAAGAACAAAATAAAGCCACTGAAGCGATATCCTTATCTATGCGGGAAATTACCACAGCCACCGCAGATGAGAGATTAACAGCTTTATTACGAGCCATTGATCCTAATCAAAAGTATCCATTAAATTTATCCCAACTGCAACAGTTAGCCAAGTCTTTACAACAGTTTGCAACTGCTAATGAAGATTTTGGGCAAATTGCTGAAGGTATTACCCATGGTATAGCCTCTTGGCAAAGAATACAAGCAAATTTACTGAATTGGATGTATGAACAACAGAATACTTTAGGATTTGGGGGTTTACCCGGAGAAAATAGTCCTTGGGCAAGTTGGGCTAAAGTAGTCAATAGCGAAATTCCCCAAGTATTTTTTCAGACTTTAGCAGTAGAACAATCAGCGCTAGAATTTGCCCAAAAACAGCAGGGAATTAGTTTAAGTAATTGGGTAGAATTAACAATAGTTTTACAGTTTTTACAAAGGGGTTTAATTACTTGGTTTGATTCCTACGGAGCGCTTCGCTATCAACAAGCTTATGATATTAAAGCCGGACCAAAATTATCTATTTCCACATTTTTAACCTTTGCAGTAATTTGGAGTCAATTAGCAAATGGTTTTGAAAATCAAGCAGTAAAATATAGTAATGCTGCTTCTCAAATCATGCTACAAATTTTGCGAAATTTCGCCCAATGCCCTTATTTTCCTTTATATGGAGGGATTTTTGCCTCATTTTCTGGTAGTTATTTACGTGATGCTTTAGATTATTTAGATGCCCCCTTGCGTTCAACAGCAGGTACTCAAGAAAAAGCCCGGATTTTGACCTTATTGGGTTATTCCCAGCGCGGTTTAGGCAGATATGATCGTTCTCTCAATTTTCATCAACAAGCTTTAGAAATAGCTAGAAATGCGGGTGATAAAACCTGCGAAATTGCTAATCTTAATCACCTCAGTCGCACCTATGTGCAACAACAAAATTATAGCGCAGCCATTAATTATAGTCAACGGGCATTAATTTATAGCAGACAAACAGGAGACAAAACCGGGGAAGCTAACGCTTTAGTCAACTTAGGTTATAGCGAAGTTATGCAAGCCAAAGAAACAGAAATTAGTGAGCCAGAAGTTTATGAAACTGCAATTAACTATTTAGAACAGGGGTTAAAATTAGCAGAAAAATTAGGTGATTTACAAAGTCAAGCTTTATGTTTTAGTAGTTTAGGTATTGCTTATTTAATTACTGCACAATACCCAACAGCAATTAAATATTTAGAAAATGCCTTCAAAACTGCTCAAATTGCTGGTGATTTGTATTTACAAGGCAGAAATTTAGCATATTTAGCCGAGGCTAATTATCATCTTGCTAATTATGAAAAAGCAGTTTACAATGGTAGTTTAGGAATGTATCTTTTAGAGCAAATTGCATCTCAAGAATGGCAAAAACCAGCTAGTTTACTAAATATTATTAAAGGACAAATTGGTATAGACGAATTCCAATTACTACTACAACAAAATCGCCAAAAAATGATCGCCATTATTGGTATTGACGGCTATGATTATATTCCCCCATTGCTGGTAAAATATCAAGAAGAGATGTAATTGAAACTTGTATCTAAATGATACAGGACTTACGCAAAATATCTCTCAAATCCTCATTTCTCCGTGACCTCTGTGCCTGGAGTGGTTCGTTATTCCATGAATCTTGCGTAAGTCCTATGATAAAAAATCAAAGAGTCACCCTGTATACCTAGAAAAGTGGAAATAATTTACTCATAAACAATTCCTTACTCCAGTTATGCCTGATTAAAAGCTACTTATTTCTATGTCCCTACTTCAAAAAGGAATACCACTCACTGCTCTTGCGCCAATGCAAGACGTGACAAATCTCTGGTTTATGAAAGTTATCGCCCATTATGGTAGTCCTGATTACTTTTTTACTGAGTATTTTCGCGTAAATGAAACCTCACGGCTCAACCCTAAAATTTTGGCAGCAATCACGGAAAATGATACAGGTCGCCCAGTTTTTGCACAAATGATAGGGGAAAGTGTTCCCGATTTAGCAAGAACAGCAAAGGAACTCTGTAAATATAATACTGCGGGAATAGACTTGAATATGGGCTGTCCAGCACCGAGGATCTATCGTAAAAATGTAGGAGGTGGATTACTACGAGAACCAGAAAAAATAGAGCGGATTTTAGCAGAACTGCGGTGTGTTGTGAATGACCGCCCCTTAACCGTTAAAATGCGCCTAGGCTTTGAAAATACGGATAACTTTTATAAAATACTCGATATAATTGCCCGTCAAAACATTGATTTATTAAGTTTACATGGTCGCACAGTCAAAGATATGTACCACGGGGTAGTAAAATATGATTTAATTGCTGAAGCCGTCAAACGGGTTGATTGTCCAGTGCTGGCTAATGGTAACATTAACTCAGCCACAACTGCTATGGAGGTGCTTTCTCAAACTGGTGCAGCGGGTGTCATGGTGGGACGTTGGGCTATCGGGAATCCTTGGCTGTTTGATCAAATTCGTCAGGCTTTAGCAGGATACCCTATTATACCTGTATCTTTAGTAAAAGTACGTAATTATATTGACCGCTTGTGGCAAACCCCCACAGCGTCAACTATGCCAGAACGAGCGCGGGTTGGCTACCTGAAAATGTTTCTTAACTACATTGCTTTAAGTGTTGATACTGATGGTTATTTCCTCCGCATGATGCGACAAGCACAAACGGAGGTAGAATTATTTACTATCTGCGATCGCTTTCTCCTGGCTGAAACTAAAACTTTGGCTTTAGTACCATCATTAAGCGGGTAATTTTAATCACTATTTAGATGAGGAGGGATTTTCTAATTGTGGTATAAATTATGTTTCGCGCCAAGCCGCAAAGTCGCAAAGTCGCAAAGTCGCAAAGTCGCAAAGTTGGAGATCTTGAATTTTCTTGATTAAAGGCAACTATTTAGAGATTATGCTTATTTAATTAAGATTAAATCTACTCTTACTCTATATTCTGTATTCTTGAACAGCCCGGACAGGCATCTTGCCTGTCCCACAATGGTTTAATTATGGTTTAATTTAAGTATGGTCTGATTTACTCCATTGCTTCATTCACAGGGAATCTATCAATTAACTGCATAGCTCTTTGAGCATTACGCCGCAATACATCTGGTAAATTAGGCACATGAGGAATCTGGGATAATAAATCCAGGGTTCGGCGCAAAATTCGCACTACGTCCCCTTCGTCTAAAGTGGTTTTCTCACATAATACCTTCCACTCTACCCCTAGCGCCCACTGTTCCACTAGAGAAATCAAGCTAATAAAGCGAGTTTCCAAGCCTACTGGTAAAGCCACACCATGACGATACTGTACTTTTAACACAGAACGGCGAATAGGTTGTAATGCTAACCAGGCTGTATCCGCTTCCGTGGATAAACTAAAGTCAACTTTAGTATCTGGACGGGGGCTTTCAGTCACTAAAGCCGCTACTACTGCTGCTAGGTTATGGGGACCAATATTATCTAATTCCCCACTGGCCAAGACTAAACCTAACCATAACTCATTTTCGCCACGAATGGCTGCCGCAATCTCTCCTAATTTTGTCGGTATTAAATTATCTAAACATTCAAATGACTGCAAAATTTCAATTAAACAAAGAAATTCCTCCCAGTATCTTTGGGATTGTAATGATACTTGTTCTTCTAAATGTTCGATTTCTGCTTCTAATTCGACACAACGCGCTCTATTTTTAAATATTTTGGCAATATTTCCTGATTTATAGATGGGGTGATTTTCTAACTGTTCTTGAATAGCGGTTAAGCGGATAAGTTGTTCTCTTACTTCTGTTGGTAGATGATTAAATTCTTCAGGGTTAGGGATGCTTTGAGCAAGAGCAATTGTGCTTTCATCACCACGTATAGAGTGTCCTCTTTTTAAGCTCAATTCTGAGGGTGGGATAATATCATCTGGTACTTCTACTCGTGGCATTTCTGCATACATATCTAATATATCTGCCGAAGTTGCTACATACCAACGATTATTTTGTCCCAAGCAGACAAAGTAAGAGATTTCACCAGCACTCACAGCCTTATCAATTAATACTACTGTTATCGGTAAAGGTGACATGGCACTTCTGTCTTGAAGACTCAACATAGTCCCAGATATGGCAAAATCTAGCATCATTGCCAATTGGGCTTTTCTGTCCTCCTGTGCTTGTTCTTGCAAGGTTTTGAAAATTTGCCGTTCTACTTTCAATCTTTGACGCAATTTTTCATACACCATTAATTCATTTTCATCAATAGCTGCCAGTTGTCGTTGAATTTGCCCTAATTCGGCTTTAAATTGCGCTAATTCTTCAAAATCTGGTTGTAGATGCAAATTAGACATATATTGTCCAAAACTGCGTTCTATCAGTTCTCTGGCTTTTTCTATGGTATGAGTTTGCAAGAGATTCAATACCATGCCGTAGCTGGGTGTAAACTGACTTACAAGGGGATCAGCTTTAGCTGTGGCTAAATAAGATGCTTCCTTAGCTCCTTCAAAGGGCGTTTGCAATGTCACTACATAACCTTGTAGATCCATGCCTCGACGACCAGCGCGGCCTGCCATTTGCAAAAATTCTGAAGCATTGAGTAAGCGATGTCCGTTATCAGTGCGTTTAGATAAGGTAGAAATTACTGTAGTTCGTGCAGGCATATTAATTCCCGCTGCCAAGGTTTCCGTAGCGAACACTACTTTAATTAATCCCTGTTGAAAGAGTTCTTCAACTAATCCCTTCCAAGCTGGTAAAATACCCGCATGATGAGCGGCAATTCCTCGGTATAATGGGGCAACTTGTCCAGTCCTGGCTGCGTCAGGGTTTTTACGTAAAAATTCATCAATTTGTTTACGTAGAATTTGAGACTCATCATTATTCACTAACCATAAATCACCGACTTCCTCCACCGCTTTATCACAGCCTCGACGACTGAAAATAAAGTAAATTGCCGGTAGCATATCCCGTTCTTGTAGTTGGCTGAGGGTATAAATAATACTCGGTGGCTCTGGTCTTCCAGCTTTGCCTTTTTCCCAATATCCCTTTTTAGCCCGTTTTACCAAGCGGGGGTTAATTTTGCTATTAGTTTCATTTAATAACGGAAATAAGCCCTTGGGATTACAAAAGTTAAATTCTAGGGGAACAGGGCGAAAATCGGAGTAAATTAGGTCTGTCGGACCATGAACGTGATTTAACCAACTGGTGAGTTGATCACTGTTGGCAACGGTAGCAGAAAGCGCTACAAGTTGGATAGAGCGGGGACAGTAAATAATGGATTCTTCCCATACTGTACCCCGTTGGCGATCGTTCATGTAGTGGCACTCATCTAGGACTACAGCCTCAACATCTGTCAAGGAGATGCCAATTTGACCTATGGGCGTGCCATAGAGCATATTACGGAAAATCTCCGTAGTCATAACCAAAATTGGCGCATCTCGATGAATGGAAGCGTCTCCCGTCAGGAGTCCAACTTGATCAAAGCCAAACTTTTCGCGGAAGTCCCGCAGTTTTTGATTAGATAAGGCTTTGAGGGGAGTGGTGTAAAATACCCGTTTCCCGCGAGATAAGGCACGATAGATAGCATATTCCCCAATTAAGGTCTTTCCTGAGCCTGTGGGCGCACAGACCACTACTGAACGGTCAGCATTTAGGGAAGAAATCGCTTCCTTCTGGAATTGATCTAATTCAAAGGGGAAAATTGACCCAAGGTCAATGTCATTAACAGGGGGAGAATAATTCACTCAATCATAATTTACAAGCAGACTATCTACTATCATAACGTGATTAGTGGTTGGCTACGTTGGTAAGAAAAGCTGAGTTGTGGAAGCATTGCTTAAAGGTTGTTTTAAAAGTATATGGCCATGTCACGCTACTAGCGATTATACGGTAATTTTCTCGTAAATAAACCACATTTTTTATCTCACACAAAAGCACACCGGGCGCGGATTTGTAGTTAGCTCAGTCAGGTGTAAGCGCCTGTGCTTTGCTAGAAATGTTTGATTATACAGCAAGTAGCTTTGAGTGAGGTACACTTTGTGCGGGCAAGATGCCCGCACCACAAGAGTTTTATTATTAATATCTGTACTTCATAAGATCGGGAACTGCTGTTTTTTAGTAACTATCATCACATCAGTATTCATCAATTTATCCCAAAAGCGAAAGTAAAGACCATAATTACAATTAAACTTATGATGATGGAGTGTATGGTGGGTTGGTGTAATCCAATTTTTACCCCAAAAACCACTCATCCGAGAACGGGGATAAACTTCATAACCAGTATGATTGACAACAGCAAATATGGTCATTAAGGTTAATAATAAAAGTACCATACTAATGTGAATGGGAATGATAAAAACCAGAATAGGAATAATAATTGCTTGAATAACACTCTCAAAGGGATCAAAAGAAAAAGATGTCCAGGGTGTAGGATTAATAGATTCGTGATGTATTTGATGATAACGACGATATATACGGGGAATGTGTAACCAGCGGTGGGTCCAGTAAAAATAAGTATCGTGAAGAAATAAATAAATAAACAAACTCAAAGGTAAATATAATAAACTATATTCCAGCGGATTAAAATAAACTTTCGTATATCCTGAGACAATCAGAGTCATCATTAAAGCACCAGGTACAGCAAAAATCAGACAAGATAAAAGTGACCATTTGATTTCGCTGTTGATTTTACTTTTACGTCCGTCCAAGTCATGAAGACGACGACCCTCCCAAGACTTTGGACGACGCACCCAAAGTAACCAATAGAGAAATGAGGACACAACTAGGTATCGTGTGGAAAGTACAAAAAACATAAACAAAATTGAGATGGCAAATTGTGTCAAGTTAGGGAGCATAGGGGTAGGATATAAAATGATGGCTAAGAGATAATATAATATACATCCCCCTCAACCCAAGAGTTAAGGGGGTTATGGGGTAAGATGATTACAAAAACCAACCGTAGGAGTGTAAACCTTTACCCAAAAGATTTACACCCAGGTAACAAATCCAAACCACGACAAAACCAGCAGCGGCTAAAATTGCGGGTTTTTTACCTTGCCAACCGCGAGTGATTCTAGAATGCAGATAGGCCGCGAAAACTAACCAGGTAATTAGCGCCCAAGTTTCTTTGGGGTCCCAACTCCAGTAAGAACCCCAGGCTTCGTTAGCCCAAACTCCACCAGCGATAATACCGATAGTTAAGAGGGGAAATCCTAAGCCAATAATGCGGTAACTAATATTATCCAGGGTTTCGGCTAAATTCAGGCGTTGAGGTGAAAGATTTTCAGTAGTTTTAGTAGAAGTAGTTGTCACTAAATTTAAAACTGCTGTGCCATTTCCGTTGTTATTACTTTCCATGGGTGAAAAGCCATTAGTTTCCGCAGTGTTTGTAGATGTAATTAACTCTAACTCATCTGCTTTGATTAATTTATAACCATTACTGCGATAACCGCCATTACCAACAGAACTACCTTGTAATTGGATATTTTTGCCGCCAGTGACAATTAAAAAAGCGATCGCTAACAATGCCCCTACCATTAAAGCAGAGTAGCTTAACATCATAACACTAACGTGCATCATCAGCCAATTGGATTTCAAAGCTGGGACTAAAGGCTCTGAAACCTGCATATTTGCTGGTAGAGTCAGAGTAGCAAAAGCTGTAATTCCCATAGCTACTGGTGCAGTGACAACACCAACCAAGCGACTACGACTACTATTTTCAGCAATGAGATGTACAGCGGTAATTCCCCAAGTCAGGAAAAATAGAGACTCATAGAGATTACTGAGGGGAAAATAGCCAGCTTCTATCCATCTAGCTCCCAACAAAGTAGCCATACACAAATTAGCAATGGCCATTCCGGCTGTCCCCAAAGCCGCTGTCAGCGATAAACTCGGAAAAGCTGCCCCCACCCAGTACACCAACATTGTACAGAATAAGACAGCAAAAGAGGCGTTATCTAGCCAGTTCTGGAGTACAACCAGATTCATAAACAATTCTCTCCAGTGGATACTTGAAAAATTAATTGCGCTTACCTTGATCCTATCTGGTTTTGGGGATTAGTTATTGGCAAGATTAACCGTTGATTAACCTGGATAATTCATCTGACCGCTCCCAACCCAAATATTTAGATAAAAACCCAGGTGTGTAGGGGTTTAGCAGTGCTAAACCCTGACTAAAGAATCACACGATTAAGCAATTTTAAATACAACTTGGTTCATAACCTGACTAAACTTGTTTACATTTAGATATAATTTAGGAGAGCAAAAGTATTGAGTTTTATTAAATTAATATTGCACAAATTACCTAAAGTTATGAAACAAAGGTTATTTAGTCAATGGTGGATAGGGTTGACGCAAACCGTCACCCTTGCCTCCCTGACAGCATTCACAACCATTGCGACTACCAACCAACCCAGCCACGCTAAGGGTCAGACCTTTTACTGTGGTAAGAGTAAAGGTATACCTGTTACCTTTGTCCGTACTCAAGATGGTAGAATTGATTTTGATCAGATCAATAGCTCTAGTGTGACTGTAAAGGGAATAAATTCCGGTGATATTCTATCTCAAGGTTTCTCTGAACCACCAAAGACGACAAAACAAAAAGTTGATGATCTCTTAGTTCAGGCTGCGGATAAGTATGAAATAGGAGATTTGCGAAATTATATCAACAACAAGGTGAAAATGAAGATTACCAAAATGCTTTGAATAGAATTAGGGAATTACAACAATAGTATTTTTGTCAGAATCAGGATATCCAGGATTTAAGGATTAACAGGATGTTTAATTGTAATTGAATGATGAGATTTTGATAATTTTCTATTATTCTCACAGTTACTTTCTTCTTTGCGTCTTTGCTCTTTTGCCACTTTGCCACTTTGCGCGAAACATACAGCACTTGCCGGTGTTATGAGGTACATATCTAGCGGGGAAGATGCCCGCACCACAAGAGTTTCATGATTCAACACAAATTCAAGAATTACTAAAATTTCCTTCACTGCAAGAAACTGAACATTTTTTAGAACAATCTCAAATTTCTCTAGATTATCGTCAAGAAAATTTGGTACAAGATCAACAAATAAAAACTTTAGCTGATGCTTTTAACGAACTTCAGCAAATCTGTATTGAAGAAGATTATTCTTTAGAAATTCCTTCTCGTCAAGACCGTCCTAATTTCTTTTTTTAATATCCGCAATGACTTTTTTATGTGATAGGAACATTATTAGCGAATTAGTGCGACCCCAGCCTAATCCTGGTGTTTTAATATGGGTGAAAAATTTATCTTCCCTAAAGATTAGTGTAATTACTCTGGAAGAAATACATTATTAACTTTCAAAATTCATCGGACCTAAGTATTTAGTCAAAAAAGGCGAAAAAACTTCATAAATCAAAGTTAGCGGTTGTCCATGATGCCAAAATAAATAATGACGACCCCAAAAAGGTCCTTTTTCCTGAAAACCTGTCTCTAATGCTTCTGAGTTACCATAATAAATACCTTGTACATCTCTATATAATTCAGTCCGTAACCGCGCTAAACTTGCCCAAATTGGTAGAGACTTGTTTTGTAAATATTCATCTACATGACTAGCTTCCCACCAAGAAGCAGCATAGTATAAACGTTGACCGGAAGCAGTTCGCACCCATACCTGTCTTCTAATTCTTGGACCTGGTAGCATTTGCATCATAGCTGGTGCCTGGTCTGTACTCATACCAATGGGTGACATATCAATCACATCTACCTCCGTTGGCTCACCGGTCAGCAGTTGTACGTGTCGAGTCGGAGAACCATCGCCTAAAAGCAGTAATTGCCACGCTGGAGCTAACTGGGTGTGAGGTAAACCTCGTTTAACAACCTCCTCCCCACCGGTCCAAATGGGAGTTAGAGAATACCAAGGGTTAGGGAGGATTAAGTTATGTATGGGATTACAAGTAGTAGTCAATTTTCTTTACAAAAGTTCATTTATCTACATAATATAGCAATTTTCATTTTTCTGTGCGCCGCTGCGCGAGATAAAAAATGTGGTTTAAGCTGTTATGCAGCTAAATTGTAGAATCCTAATATGGCCATAATATGGATAAATATTGTGGTGCGGGCATCCTGCTTGCTATAATTATACAAATAAAGTAAATTGAATTCAGTACAGCCTAGCTAGGGAAAAATCGCTGTAATAGTTGAAAAACCGCCCCTAGGATTATGTTTACAACATTAGGAGCGGGTAACTTATATGTAAAAAATGTATGTAAGAATGCGGATGGCGAGACTCGAACTCGCAAGGGCTATGCCCACACGCACCTCAAGCGTGCGCGTATACCAATTCCGCCACATCCGCAGGATTTCAACACAGATTAGACTATAACATAAAAAATGCTCAAATACAATATTTTCCCAAAATTTGGCAAATATTTTTTGAATGGGTGTGAGACTGACAGAAATATGGTGACAGCAAAGGTGATATTAAAAGGTTTAGTCAGGAGGCCACATCATCCAATAGTCTGCTAAGAATTATGTTTGGGGATCTCTCGTCACGATTTATAGTAATGCAATAGCCTTATGTTAACAGGATGGGAGAAAATGTGAATCTACTCGTACTGATATCCTAACTAGAAAATGAAATTTGACAAAATATTAATTGCCAATCGAGGAGAAATCGCCCTTCGCATTCTCCGGGCTTGTGAAGAAATGGGAATTGCTACAGTTGCGGTTCATTCCACTGTTGACACAAACGCTCTCCACGTCCAACTTGCAGACGAAGCGGTTTGTATTGGTGAACCGGCCAGCAGTAAAAGTTATTTGAATATTCCCAATATTATTGCGGCTGCATTAACGCGTAACACCAGTGCTATTCATCCCGGATATGGTTTTTTATCGGAAAATGCCAAATTTGCAGAAATTTGTGCGGATCATCATATTGCTTTTATTGGTCCTAGTCCCGAAGCGATTCGACTAATGGGGGATAAGTCTACCGCGAAAGAAACTATGCAAAAAGCTGGTGTACCTACAGTTCCCGGTAGTGAAGGGTTAGTGGAGTCAGAAGCGGAAGGACTAGCGATCGCCAAAAAAATTGGTTATCCTGTAATGATTAAAGCCACTGCTGGTGGTGGTGGTAGAGGAATGCGGCTTGTCCGCTCTGAGGATGAATTTGTTAGACTATTCTTAGCTGCTCAAGGAGAAGCAGGAGCAGCCTTTGGTAATTCAGGCGTTTATATAGAAAAATTTATTGAACGTCCTCGTCACATTGAATTTCAGATATTAGCGGATAACTATGGTAACGTGATCCATTTAGGTGAAAGGGATTGTTCAATTCAGCGTCGCAACCAAAAACTCCTAGAAGAAGCCCCCAGTCCGGCTCTTGACCCCGACTTACGGCAAAAAATGGGAAAGGCCGCCGTCAAAGCCGCCCAATTTATCCATTACACTGGTGCTGGAACTATCGAGTTTCTCCTTGATAAATTCGGTAAATTCTATTTCATGGAAATGAACACCCGGATACAAGTTGAGCATCCAGTCACTGAGATGATTACTGGTATAGACTTAGTAGTAGAACAAATTCGCATTGCTCAGGGGGAAAGACTCAAACTGACACAAAAAGACGTAGTTTTAAGGGGACATTCTATAGAATGTCGTATTAACGCTGAAGATCCAGATCGTGATTTTCGCCCAGCCCCTGGTAAAATTAGTGGTTATCTTCCCCCCGGAGGACCTGGTGTACGTATAGATTCTCATGTATACACAGATTATCAAATTCCGCCTTATTATGACTCTTTAATTGGTAAATTAATTGTCTGGGGACCAGATAGAGCCACCGCTATTACCCGCATGAGACGAGCATTGCGAGAATGTGCCATTACTGGAGTTCCTACAACTATTCCCTTTCACCAAAAAATCATGGAAAACTCCCAATTTTTACAAGGTAATATTTACACCAGCTTTGTTCAGGACATGAAAATGCAGTAATTAACTCAAGTTGCTAGTTATCTAGTTGAGACTGGTAATAGGTAATGGGTAATTGGTAATTGGTAATTGGTGATAAAATCCCTGTTTTCATCCTGTTTATCCTTTAACCTTGGACATTCTGATTCTGACACTGTGTCTAACTAGCAACTTACGTTAATTATTGACATACCCGTCCTAGAAAGACGGGGCTTGTATCCGATTTTTTTCAGTCAGTGGTCAGTGGTCAGTTGCAAAAGAATATTTCTCTCCCCTGTCACCTATTACCTGTCACATATCACATATCACCTATCACCTATTACCTATCACCTGTCCCCTGTCCCCTGTCACCTATCACCTATCACCTATCACCTGTCCCCTATCACCTATCACCTGTCACCTATCACCTATCACCTGTCCCCTATTACTTATATAACATGATCAGTAACCCTTGCTGACCTAGTAGAATTTCCCTGATAAAACTAAAAATACCCACCCAAATAATCGGGGTAATATCTACACCACCAATAGGTTGGATCAACTTCCGCAACGGGATTAAAAATGGTTCAGTAGGCCAAGCGATTAGACTAAAAGGCAGACGATTGAGATGGACTTGGGGATACCATGTGAGAATAATGCGGAAAATAAACAAAAACGTCATTACTCCCAAAAATGGACTGAGAACCCAAGCAGTCAAGTTAACACCGGTCATGTTGTTTAGCTACTATCTGTGATAAAATCCAAAACTTGGGCGCAAGCTGAAAAACTTTAAGCTTTGTAACGGATTCTTGCTTTAATTTTAACCATAAGGTGACATTTTCTTGTCAGAATCCAAAAACAAAGTTATTGACTTGAGTTT
This sequence comes from Anabaena sp. FACHB-1391, assembly GCF_014696755.1. Taxonomy (NCBI): domain Bacteria; kingdom Bacillati; phylum Cyanobacteriota; class Cyanophyceae; order Nostocales; family Nostocaceae; genus Anabaena; species Anabaena sp. FACHB-1391. The sequence goes on from NZ_JACJQS010000033.1 coordinate 22,558, forward strand.
GAAACTGATCATCAATCAAGTAAATACTAAGTTAGATAAATAATCTTGATCTGCTTTTCAAGAAAGTGATCCAAGATTAAAATAAGAATAAACTGTGTAAAAAAGGTCGAAAACTATGACACCCTCTTTAGCAAATTTTCTTTGGAGTCTGGTTTGGGGTACTGCAATTGTCGTTATCCCTGCTACTGTTGGTTTAATTTTCATTAGCCAAAAAGATAAAATCCAACGTTTTTAATCCCTGGGGACTGGAGACTGGAGAAAAATTATCTCCTTTCTCCTCCTGATTCTCCCCATTTCCCCCAGACTCCTGAATTATTCTATAGTATTGTGACTAGTTAAAGTAGTGATGGGCTATTGAGCATTTAACTTAGGATAACAGTAGAAAGTCTAACTCTTGTGAAGTGATTATGCTTGTGTACTCATCCACACAAGTATCTAAAATTAACTAGATTTTAGCTGACTAACTGTAACTCGTTAACATAGATTTAATATTAGGAAAATAGTCATGATTAATTTTGGGCTAAACTCAGCCAGTGTTTTGGCTCAGGTAAATTTTGGAGCGAACTCAGCCAGTATTCTAGGAATTTTCTTGGCTGTAGCTGGAGCAGCACTATACTTCCTGCGTTCTGTTCGTCCTGAACTGTCAAGAGATCAAGATATCTTTTTTGCGGCAGTTGGTTTATTATGTGGTTTTATTCTCGTCTTCCAAGGATGGCGACTTGACCCGATTTTACAATTCGGTCAACTGCTTTTGGTCGGTTCTACGGTATTTTTTGCGGTCGAAAGTATTCGTCTACGTAGTATAGCTACACAACAAGCAAAACGTAATACTCCCATTGTAGATGATGAGCGAGAAGTCAGTAGAAAATACTCTTACTCAGAGCGACGAAATTATCAAGCGGAAATGGATGCTGATTTAGAACCCCTACCTTATGAAGAAGAAGAGGCTCCTCCACGTCCGAGAATTCGCGGTAGTCGAGATGAACGTTCTAGCCGTGATGACTATTATGATGAAGCACCATCACGCAGTTCACAAAGCCCACGGAATAGGGAAAAACCAGATTCAGGCGAAAGAAAGCGTCGTCCTAATTCCGGGCGTTCTGTTAGCCCTTCCAGCCCAGGCTATGAAGATGAAAATTGGGGTTCTGCTCCCAAAACAGTTGATGATTGGGGAAGTTCCAACTCTCAAGATGAGTTAAGAAAACCACCACGTCGCAATAATAGCAGTAATAATCGTCCCCAAAGTCCAGACAGCCGTGAAGATGATGTTACCCCCACTCCTAGACCAAGAAAACGTCGTCCACCTAGAGATTCCGTTCCCCCAAGAAGACAGGATGATGATGAGGCTATCCCAACTGAATATGTACCATACAATCCCATTAAGAAGCCAAATAATGAGCCGGATAATTCCGATTTCAATGACGATATTTAAAATTAAAATTAAAATCTTGGTATTGGCCATATTTGGGGTGGACAACGGAAAAACAGGAATGTGAAAACATTTACACCTAGTTTCTGGCTCCAAAAATCAATTTATTGGAGCCTAATTTTGGGAACTACAAATTTACTAGTATCTTGTAATGCTGCTGATATCCCTATGGGAGTTACCTCCCTCAATAGCCGCTATACTGAGGAACAACCTGCTATCAGTGGAAATGGACGTTTTTTGGCTTTGATCTCCAATCGTTCTCGTTATCAGCAGTTGTTGGTATATGATTTGGAAAATCAAACTTTTATTCCCACACCAGGGTTAAATCGAGGATCAGTAATTGCAGAAAGTCCTAGTCTCAGTTATACGGGTCGCTATATTTGTTATCTGACCAGTGACCAGGGTAGACCTGTAGTTGCACTTTATGATCGTGCTTCCCAACAGTCACAAATTCTCACTCCTACTTTTCGTGGTTGGGTGAGAAATCCTAGTATTAGTCCTGACGGCCGTTATGTTGTCTTTGAATCTTCTACTCGTGGACAATGGGATATTGAGGTTCTTGATAGGGGTCCGACTATTGAGTTAGATATTCCTAATGGTACAACTGTTTCAATTAAAAATTAAAACTAAAACTAAAATTAAAACTAAAATTAAAATTAAAACTAAAATTAAAATTAAAATTAAAACTAAAATTTTTTAAAATTTTTTCTGTTGCTTTATGCTTCAATGAATTACAAAATATCAATTATTTTATTTTTCTGCTCAAGTCTATTAACTGGGTGTTTTGGCTATCCACGGTTACTCAGTTACCCCTTTGATTCTGGGGGAAGAGGTCTTAATAGTTTTGCATCGGAATTAAACCCGCAGATATCTGGCCGATATATTATATTTACCAGCGATCGCAGAGGAAGTCAAGATGTGTATATGTTTGATACGTTAACTCGTAATTTAGTAGACTTACCTGGATTAAATTCCTTTGATACAATTGCTTCCCATCCTGCGGCTTCTGAAAATGGTAAATTTATTGTCTTTGCTGCGAGTCGTCAAGGAAGAACACAAATTGTATTTTATGATCAAGATGTGCGTCAATTACGGAATTTAGCAGGTGATCTACAAGGAGAAGTCCGCAATCCCACAATTAGCGCTGATGGTAGTAGAATTGCCTTTGAGTATAGTAATAATGGACAGTGGGATATTTTAGTTTATGACCGATTTGGGCGAAAATTGAATATTCGTCAAGATCCAAGTTAGGGAAAAGTCAAGAAAGAAGAAAATAAATTCTTCCCCATGACTAAATTACTAATCATTGAATATAATTAACCCTGATTTTGTCCAGAATTTTGTACAGACTCAATCAGAGAACGCACTTGTTGAGTTCCTTGGGAAGGTTCAAAAGAAAGGGGAAATTTACCCCTGACAAGCATTCGTAACCCCAAAGGTGCAATACTAAGTAATCCCTGAAGATCCCGAAAATAATTACCAACTACTTGGAGTCCAAATTGACGTTCATCAATCCAACCACCCTGTTTTACTAAGTCTACTAAAACTTGACGGTGACGAATTGAACGACTATCATTTTTCTGTTTACGCTCCAGAATTTCCTGTTTAATTTTGGTGATTTGCTCCAAGGGAGCAACTTCCATGGGACAAACCGAATCACAGTAAAGACAACGAGTACAACCCCACACTCCTTGAATTCCCGCGCTATAGTTTTCTAATCGTTGTTCTGTATTGCTATCACGGGAATCTGCCACCATGCGGTATGCTTTAGCCAGAGCATGAGGACCGACAAAATCAGAATTGACTTCAACAGCATTACATTCAGAATAACAAGCTCCACACATAATACAATTGCCCGTTTGATCCAGGAGCGATCTTTCTTGTGGTGTTTGTAAAAACTCCCTTTCAGGAACTTGTCTACCGGCCGTACTTACATAAGGAGCAACGGTCTCTAAATTATGCCAAAAATTGCTCATATCCACAACTAAATCTTTAATTACAGGCATATTCCCCAAAGGTGCTACTGTAATTTCTGGAGTAGTTTGAGACTGATTGTGAGATGATGAGATTTTTTCCAGTCTGGCCAGTTCACCCCTTACATTTTCCTTACAAGCCAAAGCAGAACGGCCATTAATCCTCACAGCACAACTACCACAAATTGTATTGCGACAATTTTTGCGAAATGCTAGAGTCCCATCTTGTTCCCACTTAATTTGATTCAGACAATCCAGGATAGTATTACCTGGTTCTACCTGCAAAAGGTAGGATTTGAAAACAGGGTGAGAATTTTCTTGTTGTCGAGCAATCTTAAAAATAACTTCCATAATGATCAGTCCAAATCTTGGGTTCAAATTTTCTCTCTTCTCTGATATATCTCAAAAACCATCAGCACAGGTAAGGACGAAGTATGCAGCATGAAGTATAAAAATCGTTTTCTTTGATGCTGAAGTTAACCATAGGCTTTACTGCTTCACCATTGATCCTTTACACTTAATAGGAATTTCGTCAAGCCCTAGTTATCAAAATTCTACATCTTTAAATATATAGAAGTGTTACAACCAGTGAAAATATTTGCTAGTGGCTATCAAATCCCCCATAGATGTGGTAAATTTATTATTCCCCTAGACAGACGTAGATAATCTTATGAGAGCTGGGAATTTAACGGTGATCAACAGCGAGGATTTTCTCCCCCGCTTTTTGTCTTTGACCACTGATAGCTGCTGTGGCCAATCCTTAGAAATTCCCTGGCATTAACTCACTCTCTCAAGCCCAGCCAATCTGAATCAGATTAACTTTTATAAAAGTCCTGAGATTATCCTCTTGACAGCATCAACCACAGCGAAAATCTCTACTGCTTTTTACCCGCTCAACTTCAGGGATTTAGATCAAAATTTAGTGGCAATATAAATTTAAAATTCCCAAAATATTTTGCTATTATTATTTCATGCTACTATTTAATAGGAAATTACGAACTCACAAAATCAGGAACAATAACCGCATAAGCACGGCTAAAACTTCTGTGGTTTTCTCGCAATCTAGAGACTAGAAAAATCATGTCTCTACTGGTAGAATCAAAGGGTGTATGTTCGTTAGACCACATACAAATACTATGCTGTCTTCAGCTAAAAACGAGAATTAGGTGTAAGCCCATAACTCCAAAGCGGTAAAAGTCAGCATTAAATGTGAAAAACCTGTAATTTATTGGCTCTACAACTTTTTTGGAGTAGAACTAACCTGATTTGTAAAGGTGGCTGGAAGTTACACCGCACTCAGCAGCCCAAAGAGAAAATAATTTAATTTCTGATGGCCAATCATGGTTAAAATCGCGGTAAAATTACTGGAATTAATGTCTGTGGCAGCCATGACTTAAACTGCTATTATAGTTATCTATAATAGACTATTTTAGTGCTTCCATATCAGCAGAAATTCATCCATCACCCTTCTATCTATCTGCTTCTGAAATCTGGTCTTTAGCTAAAAAGCTCAATACTAGATTCAGAGAAAATTTTTCCATGGCTAAGGCCAGACTACCCTATCAGTTTGAAGAGATTAAGGACAATTAGAGCATAATGACTGAAACTGCAACTGCCCCATTAACTGGAAAAACACTACTAGCGAAAGTTAAAGAACTTTCAACTTTACCGCGTCGGGAAAGAGCAAAACAGTGTGGTTACTACACCGTTACTAAAAATAGCCAAGTTCGCGTTAATCTCACAGATTTTTATGATGCTTTACTGTCAGCTAGAGGCATTCCCCTTAGCCCAGAAGCACCTAAAGATGGCCGTGGACGTGAACCGACATACCGGGTGAGTGTACACCAAAATGGTCAAATCGTGATTGGCGCAACCTACACTAAAGCTATGGGTTTAAAGCCCGGTGATGAATTTGAAATTAGACTAGGTTACAAACACATTCACTTGATTCAGTTAAGCGAAAGTGAGAAACAATTAGTCCAGTCTGATGATGATGCTGATGCTGATGAATCAGACGCAGAAGAATAATTCTTTCACTGATTAAATATCAATTTCAGGTCAATACTAACGAATTTATCCCTAAAGCTACAGCTACTACTTAGCTGTAGTTAAATAATTTCAGTGGCATAAGACATAAAAAACAATTTGGACTCTTCCATGATTGACAAATTCTGGTAGAGTCTTGATTATTAATCAAGAAATATATTTTTGCGGGAAGTTAGCCGTGTTTTTTATGTCTATTCTACTGTCATTTTTAGAATCATCGGCCAATATTTTGCTGGAGTTGCTTAAACATACACCAGTATTTTTGGTCATGGCTTTTTTTATGATCTGGGTAGGTTGTTGGTTGCCATTAGTAGCAATTTTAGCCATTACCTGGAATTGGCAAATACACAAATCTTTGCAACCAGAGCAAAAAGTTCCTTTATTGGTGTCTCTTTACTTATTAGTCCCCCTAATTCTGTGGGGATTTCAATGGTTGAACTTGGGTTCTTTTTCTGATTATGGATTAGTAGGGAAAATAGAAATTTTCCGTTCTTTATTACTTGGTTTTAGCTTGGGTGTTTTCATTTTAGCTATAGTATTCTTTGGTCAAATCTGTCTGGGTTGGTGCTATTTAGAAAAACCTAATATCAAGTTAATACAATCTAGTTTCCTGACAATTTTCTTAGTGGCTTGGTTTGTAGGAGGAATAGAAGAACTTGTATTTCGGGGATTTTTATTGAGCAAATTAGAGCAGAATTATTCAATTTGGTTAGCGGCAATTATTTCTAGCTTAGTTTTTGCCATTTTACATTTGGTATGGGAACAAAAAGAAACTATTCCTCAACTTCCTGGACTATGGTTAATGGGCATGGTATTAGTATTGGCTAGATTAGCTGATGGCCAGAATTTAGGAATAGCATGGGGACTTCATGCTGGTTGGGTATGGGCTATTGCCACCATAGATACAGCAGAATTAATTACTTATACGGATAAAGTTTCTGAATGGGTGACAGGTAAAAATAAAAAACCCTTAGCGGGATTAACAGGAATTATGTCCATTTTGGCAACAGGGGCAGCACTGTTATTGATATCTGTGATAGCTAACTAACAATCTCTTTGGTGCGCCTACTCCCAAAGCAGGTAAAATTCTCATGTTCTACTAGCAACTGACGTTGTATGGTAAGTTAGTGAAACGATCGAGTTAATTTATATAGTTTCCTTTTGCCGTCAAAGCAAGTTATATTGCCTAACAGCACATTTGAATCAAAATGTAAATCAACAGTTATGATGACAGTTCTCATTGTTGAAGACAGTGTCTCCCAAAGAATGATAATCACAAACCTCCTCAAAGCTAGTGGTTTAACAGTCACCCAAGCCGCAGACGGAGTAGAGGCTTTACAGGTGATTCAAAACACACCTCCCGATTTAGTTGTTTTGGATATTTTTATGCCCCGCATGAATGGCTATGAACTCTGCCGATGCTTAAAATCCGATCCTAAAACCGAAAATATTCCTGTGCTGATGTGTTCTTTTAAAAGTACAGAATTTGACCGCTATTGGGGGATGAAGCAAGGGGCAGATGCCTACATAGGTAAACCCTTTAAAGAAACTGAATTGGTGGGAACAGTCAAACAACTCTTGCGAGGATAAGGATAAAAGCAATATGGTTAGCAACTCGGAGTTTTTAACTGACCCTGGGCAAGATCAATTCTCTCCCCAATTACAACTAGAAAATCCTCCAGGACATGGTGACGAGATAGGATTATTATGTGAGCTACATTTGCGGTTTTATCTACCTTCAGGTCAGGAGTTTGCATTTCCAGCCACGGGAATCCGGGAAGTAATTGAACTTAGTCCAGATCGGATTACACAAATTCCTAATACATCCCCCTTACTCTTAGGTACGCTAAATTTACGGGGGCGTTTGATTTGGGTCGCTGATTTGGGGCAATTTCTGGGTGAAACAACCCCATTAAACACAGATTGCTCAGAAATACCCATAATTGTCATTGAAGATCAAGACACGTTACTAGGCTTAGGAGTCGCAGAACTTTCTGGAATAGACTGGCTGGATATAAGGCATCTGAAGCCACTCAATCATGTACCAGATCATCAGGCTGAGTTTTTGCGTGGTGCTTATGTATTTGATACAGAAAAAGAAAAGAAGTATTTGCAACTATTAGATCAAGTAACAATTTTACGAAGTGCGCGGTGGTCAGAATAAACTTGGGAGAGAGGCAATGGCAAAACCTACAGATGATCAAGATCCAACTTATAATCAGGACAAAACAGTATATCAACAACAGGTTTCTCAAGACGATGTTACAGAGGCTTTATCTTATGAACCGTTGATAAGTGAAGAGGAATCTGGCGATATTTGTGAACTTAATTCCTTTGCAGAATATGAACCACCCCTAGATTCGCTGGAAAATCCGTTTCTTGCTGGTGATGAAATAATTGATACAATTATTGGCGAATTAGACAGCAATTTTGTGGAGCGACCGGCGGCTAGGAGTGATGATCCCTTTGTCTTAATTCCAGAAGATATCACAAGTAATCCGATATCAGATCATAGTAATTTAGCTAATGAAAGTTCAATAATGAGTGATGGTGATGACAGCTATTCACCTTTTTTGGAAGACTTTAACCCCAGCCAAAAAGATAACTCCAAAGGGGTTTCCTTTACCAACAATTATATAGTACCAAAACAGGAGTTTAATCTTAACTACATGACTACGCCACGCAGGCTATCATCAGAAAAAAATAACGATAATAAATTTGATTTAGAAGCGTTTGTAGCCGCTTTCGATGGGGAAAATCAAGCAAACATGACTGGCAAAATATTGATTTCTGGCGGAGATATTCATAATGATAGAGAGGTTTTAAACGACCTTGATGAATTTGACAATCTCGGTGATATACCAGTATTTGAATTTATTGAAGATGATAGTCATGAACTCATGGGAATGCTGTCAGAATCCCTAGATAGTTCTGAAAATGTTTTAAATATTGATGAGTCATTTGCTCATGAAAGAATCTATAATGATCAAGAATTATTGACGATTAGTGCAGCTCAAGAAGTGATTCCCGTTTATATCACCCCATCAGAAGTTGCCAAAATAGAAACCAATGTAGGTCTTGAAAAAAGTTTATTTGGATGCTTTGAAAATGCTTCTTTAGAGAAAAAACAATGGTGGATAGCTGGAACTGTAGGCGTTGTATCAGTTATGGCTGTAGTGATTGTTAGTGCCTTGGCGAACTTCACAACACCTGTGAAACAACGGGAATCAATTAGAAATACAAACTGGTTAATGCCTTTATTAATTCCTCTAACCGCAGGAGCTACAGGTGCAGTTACCGCCTGGTTTATGACTAATTTCATGGTCAAAAAAATTAGCCGCAGCACGAAGGATTTACAAAGTCAGTTTAATGCTATAGGTGAAGGTAATCTCAATGTGGCAGCCACAGTCTATTCAAAAGATGAATTAGGGCAGTTAGCCACTGATTTTAATAATATGGTGCAGTCTATGGTCGCAAAAACACAAGACAATGCTCGTCTTGCTATTGAACAAAAAGAAACTAAAGAAAATCTGCAAAGTCAAGTAATTCGCCTTCTAGATGAGGTAGAAGGGGCAGCCAAGGGAGATTTGACAGTGCGAGCCGAAGTGACAGCCGAAGGACTGGGAGCGGTAGCTGATGCCTTTAATCTGATCATTCAAAATCTTCAAAATATTGTGCAACAGGTAAAAGTGTCAGCACACGATGTCACAAAAGCTGCCAGCACCTCAGAAACCTTTGTGAGAAACTTATCTATGGAGGCCTTAAGACAAGCAGAAGAATTAGCTGTGGCGTTGAATTCCGTACAGGCAATGAACAATTCCATCCAACGGGTAGCAGAAGCAGCAAGAGAGGCCGAAATTGTAGCCTGTGAAGCAAGTAAAATCGCCCAAAGAGGAGGAGAAGTAGTAGAAAATACTGTGGTAGGGATTTTGGAACTGCGGCAAACAGTGGCGGAAACTAGCCGAAAAGTGAAAAGACTCGGAGAATCATCCCAAGAAATCAACTCTATCGTGGCTCTAGTTAGTCAGATTGCTTCCCGCACCAACTTACTCGCGCTCAATGCCAGTATTGAAGCAGCAAGAGCGGGAGAAGCAGGACGAGGGTTTGCAATTGTAGCTGATGAAGTTCGTCAGTTAGCAGATAAATCAGCCAAGTCCTTGCGGGAAATTGAACAGATTGTCATGCAAATTCAAGGTGAAACTAGCTCGGTGATGATGGCTATGGAAGAGGGAACACAACAGGTAATTCACCAAACTAGATTAGCCGAAGAGTCCAAGCGATCGCTAGATAATATCATTCAAGTGGCAAATCACATTGATATGTTGGTACGCTCAATTACTAATGATACTGGAGAACAAAGGGAAACTTCTCGCGGTGTAGCACAAGTAATGCAATCTGTAGAGCGAACAGCCCAGGAAACTTCTCAAGAAGCACAGCGGTCTGCTCAAGCTTTGCAATATTTAGTGGGAGTATCCCGCAACTTGATTATCTCTGTGGAACGCTTCCGAGTGGAATCTAACCCAGAATCAGGTGAGACTTGACGATGGTATCAGTACCGCAAGTCAAAGAGAATGATTTGTTTATTTAAGACAATGACTATGCAGCAAGAAGAACAAGAAATTTTAGGTTACTTTCTCGAAGATGCCAGAGAACAGCTAAATACCATTGAACAAAGATTACTGAATCTGGAAATTACCCTAAGAAATTCGGAAATGATGAATGAAGTCTTCCGCGCAGCCCATTCCATCAAAGGTGCTGCATCTATGTTAGGTCTCAGCAGTATTCAGCACACATCCCACTGTCTGGAGGATTGGTTCAGGATTCTTCAAGAACATCCTGTTAAAATAGACCTGAATTTAGAGTCTTTACTACTGGATATCTGTGACAGATTAAAAACCCTGATAGATAATCTTAGTCATCCGGTTGGTTTATCAGAGCAAGAATCAGAAGTTTTGATGTCAAAATGGCTGAATAAACATAGAAAAAAACTGGAGTCATTACAATTTATTGATCATGATCATCGTCAGGTGGGAATTTATGAGTTAAATAGCTTTGCTGATTTATTTGAAACTGATATATACGCTTTAGATGATAATTGGCAAGAAGAAGAAATATTAAAAGATATCACTAACTATCAACTACTAATTACTGATAATGAAATTGAGGATAATCATCAGGATTTAAGTGATTTACTCCTCTTAGAAGATGAAGAAATGAGTAGAAAAAATGAAGATAATGCACCGCAGATTAGCTCAAAGCCACTAGTAATTGGTGAATCTGCTGTAGTCGAGTCGGAAAATCCTTTTTCTTTATTGAGACCAGAAGATGAGTTTAGTGAGTCGGAAAATTTGTTAACACAGTCCGATTTATCCCCAAGGAGTAGGTATCAAAAATTATCGGGTAGCAATGCAACATCACGGAAAACTGCTACTAGCAAAATCCCAGGTGATAGAACTCGTGAGACAATGGGAGAATTGGAAACCATAAAAGTTCCCGTTAAACAACTGGATGATATAAGCAACTTGGTCGGGGAGTTGGTGGTAAATCGCAACACCCTAGAGCAGGATCATGAACGTCTAAGACAGTCAGTGGATACCCTGCTGGCTGAGGTACAGCATCTTTCAGAGGCGGGAATAAGAATGCAGGAATACTACGAGGGATCGCTTCTGAAAACATCTCTCCTATCCAGTCGTCGCGCTAGAGAACATAATATCGCCTCTAATTCTCGTTATCGCTCCCGTGACAATGGTGATCATGTCGGGTTTAGCGAAATCGAAATGGACCAGTTTACGCCTTTCCATGTTCTAGCCCAAGAAATGATTGAGTTTATCGTCGGAGTTCGGGAGTCAGCCAGTGATATTGAATTTGTTACTGAAAAAATAGAACAGGTAACCCGACAGTTGGGACAAGCAACCAGTAGACTACAAGAAAGACTAACAAAAGCACGGATGGTTCCATTTAGTCAAGTGATTGATCGCTTGCGACCAGGAGTGCGGGATAATGCTATTAAGTATGGCAAACAAGTGGAGTTGGTAACGGAAGGAGTCCATACTTTGATTGATAAGATGATTTTAGATCATCTTACATATCCTTTGACTCATATCCTCAATAATGCGATCGCCCATGGAATTGAAACCCCTCAAGTGCGCCAAGCTGTTGGTAAATCAGCTACAGGAATCATTAGCATTCGCGCCCTACAGGAGGTAAACCAAACCGTTATTTCTGTAAGTGATGATGGTGTTGGTATTGATCATCAAGAAGTTAAAAATCAGGCCATCAAAAAAGGTTTTATTACGTTTGAACAGGCAAAAACGATGTCTCGTTTTGATATCTATAAGCTTTTATTCCTCCCCTGCTTTAGTACCGCCGATGGGGTAGATGATATCAAAGGTAGGGGTGTGGGTCTGAATGTCGTTGAAAATGATATTAGCCAGATTCGTGGTAGAGTTACCACTGACTCCACACCAGGTAGAGGAACTACCTTTACCATTTTTCTCCCACAGACTCTGAGTATTTGTAGAGCTTTATTATGCGCCTGTGATAGATTTAAAATTGCTTTCCCAATAGATGGTGTGGAGGATACTCTAAATATCCCCGCCAATTCCCAAAAAATCCAACAAGATATTAATGAAGAATCATTTATTGTCTGGCGAGGTATCAAACTTCCTGTCAAACCCCTCAAAGACATCTTAGTTTTTAATCGTCAGTTTGGTTCTGGTGAAGCATTAATCATGAACAGAAATAATGACATGATTTCCGTACTCGTTGTCCGCTCAGGTAATACGATGCTTGGTTTACAGATTGACCAGGTTTTGGGTGAACAGGAAATTGTCATTAAGCAATTTGAAGGACCAATATCTAAACCTATTGGTCTAGCAGGTGCCACAGTTCTTGGTGATGGGATGATTATGCCCATTGCTGACGTGGGAGAAATCATTGATCTCTCCCAAGGTAAGACATCTAAATTTTGGCAAAGCCCAGCTTCTCCTACTGTTGACCAAAAAAATGGGACACAAGCCCCGTCCTTCTAAGTTTGGAAGATTTGAATGTGTCGGGCATGGTTAAAAATCGCCGACTTGCTAGGGCGATTAGCCTTCAGGGATAGAGAGAATTTCGGATGTGATGGTACTATTAATCACTTAAATGTTGCCATGCTCACCTCTCGCGGTGCTGATAAACATAGAAAAATGGCGATACAACTCGGCGCTAGTGGCTACTTTACTAACTAATTGGTAAGACTCTATAGCTGCCAAAAATTTTCAAGATTTCTGTATAATTTTGTAATTCCCCTAAAGCAGATTTCATCATCACTGCATTTACATCCGCTTCTATGTCCAAATAAAATAAATATTCCCCCAGAGAACGTTTTGTAGGCCGCGATTCAATGCGACTCAGATTAATGCCTAAACTGGCAAATACTTCTAGTGCTTTCACTAATGCACCTGGTACATTAGCTGGTACGCTAAAAGCTAAGGATGTATGTGTACAATCAATAGTATTATTTTCCTCTGTGCTAACTACCCAAAACCGAGTACAATTTTCTGGATAATCATTAATCCCCTGGGCAAGAATAGGTAAATTATACAGTTGTGCCGCACGACTAGAGGAAATTGCCGCTGTTGTTAGTTCTGCTTCTAATCTCTGTAGCGCTTCCGTCGTCGAATTACTAGCAATCAAGTTGACATTTGGCAAAAACTGTGATAACCACCCTTGACATTGAGCTAAAGCTTGAGGATGAGAATAAACAGTTTTAATATTATCTAAGCTAGTGGATCTGGAAACTAATGTATGTTGGATGGGTAAAACTAAAGCTAATTGAATTTTTAAATTATCTAATTGCCATAAGCTATCTAGTGTCATGTTGACACTTCCTTCAATGGAGTTTTCCACCGGGACAACAGCTATTTCTGCAATTCTTTTGATTACCGCTTGTAATGATTGAGCTATAGTAGGATAGGGACATAGTTCAAAACTTTGTTGAGCGGTAATACCCTCATAAGTTTGCAACCAATTGAGATAAAAAAAGGCAGCTTGTTCAGCATAAGTACCCGGTGGACCTAAATGTGCGATTTTTAGATTCATACTTTTAAATTTGACGATTTTGACTGATAATTAATTAAACAGATGGTTGAATTTGCTTATGGTTACCAAGTTTACTGCCTCTGAGTCCGTTGAAATTTCCGTCCCTAAGCATTCTATTCCTATTGGTCACTACCTCCGTCAGCCTCAACGGTTGGTGAATACCTTGGCTGATAATACCAGAATTCAGCAGTTGTCGGAGGAAGTGTTTCGGTTGAAAATGCGTCCTCTGTCTTTTATGTCACTGAGTATTCAGCCAACGGTAGATATGAGAGTTTGGGCAGATGCAAGCGGAACGATTTATTTGCGATCGCTCGGTTGTGAAATTATGGGTTTCGAGTATATTAACGAAAGGTTTGATCTGAATTTAAAAGGTTATTTATCGCCAGTTGAACTCAGTAGTGGTACTTACCTGCAAGGGAAAGCAGATTTAGAAGTTTTAATCGCCATACCCCAACCATTTTCCCTGACACCCAAATCAATTTTAGAAGCTACAGGTAATGGATTGCTCAAAAGTGTGTTGTTAACTATTAAGCAAAGATTATTACATCATCTTCTATCAGATTATCGCCATTGGTGCAACCAAGCCACAAAAGACTTAGGGACTGATCACCACACTACTGATAGCGGCAGCGTGGTGCAAGCCTTATGAACAATTTTGAACCTCACAAGTAGTTTAGTGCTGAATTTGGCAAGGGCGAAAAGATTGACGATGTAAAGGTGAAGGTCCATATTGTTGGAGTGCTAGTAAATGACGCTGGCTTCCGTAACCTTTATTCCTTTCTAGATCATACCAAGGGTATTTCAATGCCAAACGCTGTAGCAAATCATCACGCCAAACCTTGGCCATGATACTAGCTGCGGCAATATTCAGCGAACGCTCATCACCTTTGACGATACTTACTTGTGGTATTGGTAAATTCTTTACCAACTGATTACCATCAATTAAACACAGTGCAGGTTTTACCCGCAACTTGACTATAGCACGCCGCATTGCTAATAAAGTTGCCTGTAAAATATTCAACTCATCTATTTCCGCCGTTGTCGCATAACCGATTCTCCAGTCTAAAGCCAGAGTCGTAATTTTTTCAGCCAGCTTAGTTCTGCGGGAACTAGACAACTTTTTGCTGTCATTAATATTCTCTACCATTAGAATTGATAAAGCTTCTACTGGTAATATAACCGCTGCTGCAACCACCGGACCGAATAAAGCACCTCGTCCTACCTCATCAACACCTAAAACCGCACCCTGAATATCCGAGTAGCTAGAAAACTCTAACCAACTCAAATTATTCCCGGCTGCTGGTTTGATTTCTTGCATAAAAAAGTCAAAACGTAATTTTTGTGATTTTTGTGATTTTTGTGATTTTTGTGATTTTTGTCTGTTAAGAGTTCCCTCAAATCATAGTCCAATTACAAAGGCCGATTTCAAGCAGAACACAATCTAAAATCCTTTTAGGGTATTGACTTCAATCTTGGCTAAAACCATCTGCATCCATGGCTGATGAACGACGACGACGGCGACGATTAGGCACGGAAGTGAAAGTGTTAGAAGAGTCAGTTTCAGATTCAGTTTCCCCGGGAATTATTGTCAATTCTGGGACGATAGTTAATGAAGATTCAATTTCCGGCTCAAGGGTTTGTTGGGTTGGTACTTTCTTATGTGCAGGAATGACTGTATGCCTGAAGCTATCAGAATTTTCCGTTTCACTAATAATTGGTTGAGTTGGTTGAGTTGGTTGAGTTGGTTGAGTTGGTTGAGTTGGTTGAGTTAGTTGAGTTATTTCAGTTAGTTCAGTTAGTTCAGTTAGTTCAGTTGGTAATTCTCCTGGTTGAACAACATTAATAATCACCGATCTAGAACTTTTCCCCTCACGATCTAACTTGAGTAAAGGAGAAATTCCCATTTCAGCATAAGTATCTTGTTCTTTTGCTGACATTTCCACAGTGATAATCTCCGGTGGTTCTACTTTAATCGGTTCTAGTTTGACTTTTACCCGTTCTGGCCTTTCTGTCCAACCAGATTTATTAATAGTAGGTGAAGAGATTTCTGGTATTGGTAGTTCAACCTCTTCCAAGTCTAAATCTGAATCATTAACAAAAGCTAGGGGAGTTAGCCCAGATCGGGGTTCATCTTTACCATTAGCTGGATTGACACCCGTTCTGGGGCGACGGGTACGGGTACGGCGCTTGCTATCATTTAATTCCTGGTAACTAGGATGATTGATCAGATGCAGGGGACTAAATTCTGGTTCACCTTCAAATCCTTCCCCAAAGCCATCGTAAGTATCTCGTGGTATAGCGGCAGTCATGCTACCGATATCAGGTATGCGAGTAGCTAAACGTGGTTCTTTTGGCGGCATACTTCCAAACCGTTCTGGTATATCTGTGGACGGAATGGGCAGGCGGTTTTCCGTTTCTCCCGGTAATCTCACAGTATGTCCTAAACCACCGCAAGCGGGACAGGGTTCGCCAAATAATTCATAAATGTTTTGGCCTTGACGCTTGCGAGTTAGTTCAACTAAACCTAATTCGGTCAATTGGGCAATTTGTGGACGGGCTTTATCAGCTTTGAGAGCTTTGTTAAAGTGTTCTAACACTTGCATTTGATCGCGTCGGGATTCCATATCAATGAAATCAACCACAATCACACCCGCAATATTCCGCAAACGTAACTGACGGGCAATTTCCGCAGCAGCTTCACAGTTTGTCCATAACACTGTTTCTCTAGCGGTTGCAGAACGGGTGAAAGAACCAGAGTTAACATCTACTACGGTTAAAGCTTCCGTAGGTTGGATGATAATATAACCACCTGATGGCAAATCTACCCTTGGTCTGAGGGCTTCACGGACAGCGGCATTAATGCGGAAATATTCTAAAATCGGAGAGCGATCGCGGTGATGATCAATCAGCAATCCCTGGGGCGTTTGTCCACCACTCCAGTTTTGTAAATATTGTTTCACCCGTTTTAATCCCGTGCTGGAATCAACAACAATGCGATTCACATCACTACCATACATATCCCTGAGTACGCGCTGAATAAAGTCATCATCACGATTCAGTAGAGCCGGCGCGCGGGAGGTTACTGCTTCTTGTTGAACAATTTCCCACTGCTTTTGCAGCACTTCTAAATCTTCAATAATTGCTTCTTCTGGCTTCCCTTCTGCTTCTGTGCGTACTAGCAAACCCATCCCTGCTGGTTTCACCAAAATTGCCAAAGCTCTGAGACGGTTACGCTCACTTTCACTCTTAATGCGTCTCGATAAATTTACACCCCGTCCATAGGGCATTAACACCACATAACGGCCAGGTAAGGTAATGTTCCCTGTCAACCTGGGACCTTTTGAGCCTGTTGGCTCTTTCATCACTTGCACTAAGGTTTTTTGCTGTGGTGTCAACAGTTCTGTAATTGCTGCTGCACTTCGTTTCAGCCTCAATGGACCTAAATCAGTGACGTGAATAAAACCGTTGCGCTCCGGGTCGCCGATATTGACAAAAGCCGCATCTATCCCAGGTAATACGTTTTCTACTACACCTAAATAGATATCACCAATTTGGTGATGACCAGTAGCTACAACGAGTTCTTGTATTTGATCTTCAGAAAATACAGCAGCGATTTGATGCTGCTCCGCGATGATAATTTGTTTTGGCATTCAATTTCCTCAAAAACTGGCAGCACTGGTGGGAATCACCAGAAAGTTCTCTGTTATCCCCCTTCTACAGTCACTGCTACAAGGTGCTACTAGTAATAAAAACTTCCAATTTGCAGCTCTGCTTTAGTTTGGAGAGCTAATCATACTGTGATGGGGTTTACACACCAGATCACTCCTGAACAGAATATAGTTTAAGAACTTGAATCAACCTTCCTTGGCCGATTTACCATACTATACGCTGCTATTTAAACTTTGGATATCCGTAGATATCTGTCCCAATGTTAACGTTTCATCAGCTAAAGTTGACTGTACCTAAATGGCAAGCACTTGATCACTTTTTAGAAACTTCCGTTAGACACGGTCTATTACACATTGGTTTGACCGTCGGCTGAGGGAAACAAACCTGCCTTTAGCAATGGATTTGCTATCCGTGTTTACACCAGAAAATCTAGCTAAGTGCAAACAACCCACTGAGTCATCTTGACAAGAATTTTGGCAGCTTTTTAATCTCTGTCATTACTTATGTAGTATATTTTAATACTAGCCGCTCTCGCTTCTGTAGTAATTGCACAAAAGCCCGCAATAAAAGCAAGTCTCATTTAAGGGATAGAATCTATCAATGAATCGAGAAGCTAACAAAAGCTATTGTTAGTCATCAATTCACAAGGTAGCTAAAGAGAGAGTGGTTTGTAATCAGCAGCAGAGTTGATCCGGGATACAATTTTAGAAGTTGCACTCTTATATCTTTGCCTTCGCACCCGTGAGTATCACAGGTAGTGAATCAATTGACATACCTTCTCTTCCTTTCATGAGAGAGGATTCCTTAACGCTTCATTGGGTTGTGCTATCGAAATAGTCTTACCATCCCTCGACGTTCGTTTAAAGTCTCCCAATGCCATAAGGCGACTAAACAAAATTCTACCACAATAATCGCCAATCCGTCCTAGAAGGACGGGGCTTGTATCATAAGTTTTTGGTCACTCAATGCAGCACCAGAAAATTTCTCTTAATCGCCATTCTAACGCAACTTTGCTAAAAATCAATTGCCAAAATAGATATCTGGTGAAAATTAAATGGGATAGGATAATTTCCTTTGTCTAGTGGTAAATTAGACGATAAATTTTCAACTATCCCTAAGAAAGATGTCATTTTTCCCAAAAACAAAAATAGGTGACAGAGCACAGTAAATAGTTTATTTTGGAAACAAACTCAATACCCGTTCATACCCCTTGTCGTTTATTCCCTATCACCTAACGTTATGATTATTACATTAATAGTAGCTTGGATAGTTTTTATGATTCTGTGGAAATTAATCAAAACTACCATTAAAACCGCCCTGCTCTGTGCCTCTATTGTCATGTTATTATACTTTGGTTTCCATATTACTCCCCAAGATATTTGGCATCAAATCAGCCAGTTTGTTCAAACCTTTTCCCAAACACCAGCAAAGAAGTAAAACTACCAATTACCAATCAATTACCCAATTTTTCGAGAGCCTGAAATCTTTGCTAAAGCATCTTGAAATGCAGGTGGTAACTGACGCATAATTTTACCCTTTTCCCGATCTAAAGCCACTAACGTCACCTGAGCGGTAATATATAAATCCTGGTTATCAGGAGAAACAATAGTATAATCCCAGTTCATACGCACTCCCGTCACCTCATTCATCCGTGTTTTTACTATGACTGGCATCCCCAATTGCACGGAACGATGATAACGAATTGACAACTCCACTACGGGCAAATCACAACCTAAAGCTACTAAATCAGCAAATTCAATGCCGATAGAACGTAAACATTCTACCCGTGCTTCTTCCATCCAAGTTAAATAAGTACCGTGCCAAACAATACCAGCATAGTCAGTGTGATGGGGTTGGGCCCTGACTGGATATTCAAACCAATTTTCAAATGCTACATTGGTAACATTCTCAATAGCACTTGTTGGTGGTAATTGGGGTGGGGTTGTTTCTTGAGACATTTTAATAATTTTTTGATCCTTTTTTGAGCAACAGACTACCAAAAATTGATAAAATTTTGTAAATTGGGAATTTTTCAACTCTATTCCAATTTTACCAGATTGTGAAAACGTTGCATGAAACCTGCATAATTCAGAAAATTTGAGCAATACTGGTACAAGAAGGAAGATAAGCAGAACTTACAAAAATGACCATTCAACCTACTGATAAGACTTTACTGGACTGGACGGGCGATACTTTAGCAATTGGCTTATTTGAAGATGCAGTACAATTAATTGGTGATTTGGCGAATTTAGACCAGAAATTGGCTGGAATCCTCACAGAAATAATTGCTGAAGAAGAATTTACTGGTAAAGTCAATAGTACCATCTTTACGAGGGTAGGCGCGGGTAATTTGGTACGGAAGGTGATTTTAGTTGGCTTAGGTAAACCAGAGGCACTACAATTAGAAACCCTGCGACGAGTTGCGGCCACAGTTGCACGCACCGCTAAAAAGCAGAAAACTAAAACTCTGGGAATTAGTTTACCACTATGGAACAATGATCCAGCAGCTACAGCCCAAGCTATTACTGAGGGTATAGAATTAGCACTTTACCAAGATATTCGCTTTAAGTCTGAACCAGAGGATAAAAGCCCCAATATTGAAACTATTGATTTACTGGGTTTAGCAGGACAACAAGCGGCTATTACCCGCGCTGATCAAATTGTTTCTGGAGTCATTTTAGCACGGCAGTTAGTGGCAGCCCCAGCTAATGCAGTGACACCGATTACTATGGCCGAAACTGCTGGGGCGATCGCTCACGAATATGGGTTAGAATTAGAGATTCTAGAACAGGCAGAATGTGAAAAATTAGGTATGGGGGCATTTTTAGGAGTAGCCCAGGCTTCTGAGTTACCACCTAAATTCATTCACTTAATTTATAAACCAGCTACTACACCCAGACGCAAGTTGGCTATTATTGGTAAGGGTTTAACTTTCGATTCTGGTGGTTTAAATATTAAAGGTGCGGGTAGTGGGATTGAAACCATGAAAATTGACATGGGTGGTGCTGCGGCTACTCTGGGTGCTGCTAAAGTGATTGGACAATTAAAGCCAGATGTGGAGGTTCACTTTATATCAGCCGTCACCGAAAATATGATTAGCGGTAAGGCTATGCACCCTGGAGACATCTTAACCGCCTCAAATGGCAAAACCATTGAAGTGAATAACACCGATGCTGAAGGGCGTTTAACTTTGGCTGATGCCTTGGTATATGCTGATAAATTGGGTGTAGATGCGATCGTTGATTTAGCTACGCTTACAGGTGCCTGTGTGGTGGCTTTGGGTGAAGATATTGCTGGTTTATTTACACCGGACGATGCTATGGCCTCCCAACTCCAAACAGCCGCAGAAGCAGCTGGTGAGAAAATTTGGCGTTTACCAATGGAAGATAAATATTTTGATGGGCTGAAATCTGGTATTGCCGATATGAAGAATACAGGACCTCGTTATGGCGGTTCTATTACTGCTGCTTTGTTTCTGAAACAGTTTGTTAAGGATACTGCCTGGGCGCATTTAGATATTGCCGGTCCTGTGTGGGCTGATAAGGAAAATGGCTATAACGGTGCAGGGGCGACCGGTTTTGGTGTCAGAACTTTAGTAAATTGGGTGTTAAGTTAAACTTTGATAGCCCTGTATTCCCAGTCTGGAGACTGGGAACGAGAATTCTGGACTATCAACTAGAAATTAATGGCTGATTTTGTAAACTTTCATCTTTCAAGGTTCGGGGGATAGATACAGCTAGTAAAAGCATATTACCTGCCATATAAGAGACTAAAGTAGACCACAATAAATGATTACTATGAAAATACCAGGCAGCAATTACTAGTGGCATGAAACCTACTGCAAAAGATAATAATACTACATTCCGCAAAGTTGCACCTTCTCTTAAACCGATAAAATAACCTTCTAAAACAAAAGTTATACCTGTAACTACGCAAACCGGAAGTAACCAAATCGTATATTGATTAATATCTTGATTAACTTCTGCATGATTAGTTAATAATCCAAATATCTGATTAGGAAATAAGATAGATGTGCCAGCAAACCCTAATGCTATGACTAAACTAGTCAGTCCAGCAACTATCAATAAAGGTATCATTTCTTGGGTATTACCTTTACTTTTAAAATTAGCTGTCATAGTTTGCACTGTTAGTCCGACACCATTAATGGTGAACTGACTTAAAATGGCAATTTGTAACAATAAACCATTTTGTGCTAAGATCGTTGTTCCCATGGTGGCACTTAAATTAGTAAAGATAGAATAGACAGAAATCAATAATATGTAACGGATCAAAATATTACCTTTTAAAGCAACAGTTCCTTGCAAAGCTACCCAATCAAATAATTCCTTAATAGCGGCTGGTACGGTTTGCCAAGGAATAGTAAAAACCATCCATATTAAGCCGACAATTAAGGCTAAATATTGGCTTAATGCTGTTGCTAAACCGGCTCCTGTACTTGCCCAACCCCATTGAAAAATCATTAAGTAATCTAATAATACATTAGAACCATTACCCACAATTGACATTAATAAGACTACCCAATTCATTTCTCTACCTAAAAACCAACCGAATAAAACAAAATTGAGTAGTACAGCCGGTGCAGCCCAAATTCGTGCATAAAAATAATCAACTCCAGCAGCTTCGATATCTGAAGACCCACTTAAAATAAAAAAGCCAATTTTTTGTAAAGGATACTGTAATAAAATAATAATTAAACCCAGGAATAAAGCAATTAAACCGCTACGTAAACCAGCTAAAATTACCTCCTTATTATCATCTTTGCCTACTGCTTGAGCGGTAATGGCATTAGTGCTAGAACGGATAAATTTTAATACTCGATAAAGATAATCAAAGAGAATAGTTGCTAAAATTACTCCTGCTAAATGTCGAATATCTGTTAAATGTCCTAAAAAAGCAATGTCTACCAAACCAGCTAAAGGAATCATCATGTTACTGAGAACGCTGATACTGGTTAATCGGTAAAACCGGCCTAAGAAGTTGTACTTATTGGGAACTGTAAATATCATCTTTGTTCTTTGGAGTGCCGTAATTTTAGTAAAAATAGGTAGAGTTAATGCCTGCTAATAAGTATTTATGCAAACTTATGGATGTCCACAGCTTAATTCTGTCATCAATGCTAACACGATTGTTAATTAATAACTCAAGTTACTAGTTATCTAGTTGGGGCTGGTAATGGGTAATGGGTCATTTCATTGGTGAGTAATTTTCTGTTGTAATTCTGTAAATCCTTTAATCATGGACATCCTGGGCTATCAGACATTTTCCCTAACTAGCAGATGCCCAAGGCTAATTTTAAGCGGGTTGTACCATTAGTTGTTGTTGTGTGCTTACCGTGGGGAGGTTTGATAGGTCACTGGGAGATAAATCTGGTGCTTTGATGCTATCTAGATTTTGATTCTAGGGTTCTGAACCTACTTCCCGATAATTTCTGATGGCTTTTTTGAGAATTTTGCATTTTTAAGTATTACAATCTGATAAAATTTGTAAGGTTTCTATAAGCTCTGAGCAATGGGATCGACAGGTGTAAGAATCGCAATTGACGCGATGGGGGGAGATCATGCACCCGCTGAAATTGTCGCTGGCGCACTGCGGGCGAGAGAAGAATTGGGTGTGAAAATATTATTGGTCGGAGATCCCCAAGGAATTGAGGCTGTAATACCGCCAAAAACTAATATGGCGGACTTGGAGATTGTTCCTGCTAAGGAAGCGATCGCTATGGATGAAGAGCCTCTCAACGCAGTTAGGCGTAAGCGAGAATCTTCTATCAATGTAGCGATGGATTTAGTCAAAAATAAACGAGCAGATGCGGTATTTTCTGCGGGACACTCTGGGGCGGCCATGGCCTCGGCTTTGCTGCGATTAGGAAGATTACCGGGAATAGACCGTCCAGCCATTGCTACAGTATTCCCCACCATCAAAGTCGGTAAACCAGTAATGATACTGGATGTCGGTGCGAATGTAGACTGTCGCCCTAAATTTTTGGAACAGTTTGCAGTCATGGGTTCAATTTACAGTCAGTATGTTTTGGGAACAGAAAACCCCAAAATAGGTTTACTGAATATTGGCGAAGAAGATACCAAGGGTAATGAAGTGGTTTTTCGCGCCCACCAATTGTTAAGGGAAAATACTCAAATTAATTTTACTGGTAATGCAGAAGGACGCGATGTATTATCCGGTGAATTTGATGTGATTGTCTGTGACGGCTTTGTGGGTAATATTTTACTAAAATTTGCCGAAGCAGTCGGAGGTGTAATTCTGCAAATTCTGCGAGAAGAATTACCCCAAGGGCTACATGGTCAAATCGGGACAGCAATTTTAAAACCCAACCTCAAGCGCGTTAAACAGCGCATGGATCACGCTGAACATGGAGGGGCTTTGCTTTTAGGTGTTAGCGGTATTTGTTTTATTGGTCATGGTAGTTCCCAAGCACCATCTATTTTTAGCGCCATTCGCATGGCTAAGGAAGCTGTAGATAATCAGGTGTTAACAAGACTCCAATCCCAATATCAAATTCTGCAAAATGAAAGTAGTTAGTTGGTATTTCTCAACTATGGAAATTATCGCTAACAGCTATTTGTCAATTGTCATCCAATTTTAGATTAGGGATGAAAATCCCTAATTTGATAACTCAAATTGGAATTGTCATTGGTACTCGTTATTAATGCTTACAAACAAGACAATTGACAATTAATAACTGACAATTGACAACTGAGGATATTAAGAAGTGCAAAATTTTTTAGCCAGCGGCATAGCAATTACAGGCAGTGGTTCAGCAGTCCCAGCAACGGTTTTACATAACCAACAATTAACTCAATTGGTGGAAACATCAGATGAGTGGATTACTTCTAGAACAGGTATAAGTCAGCGACGGTTAGCATTACCCGCTGACTCACTCACATTATTAGCCACCGCTGCGAGTCAACAGGCTATTGCAGCAGCAGGAATTACAGCAGCAGACATAGACTTAATTTTACTGGCAACTTCTACCCCGGATGACCTATTTGGAACTGCTTGCCGTGTTCAAAGTGAGTTAGGTGCTGTCAAAGCAGTGGCCTTTGACTTAACTGCTGCTTGTTCCGGTTTTGTCTTCGGTTTGGTAACGGCGGCACAATACATTAAAACAGGTGTTTATCAGAATGTACTCTTGATTGGGGCAGATATCCTCTCTCGCTGGGTAGATTGGCAGGATAGACGCAGTTGTGTATTGTTTGGTGATGGGGCTGGAGCAGTGGTATTACAAGCGAGTAAAAGCGATCGCTTATTAGGATTTTCCCTGAAAAGCGACGGTTCTCAAAACCAATATCTGAATCTGTCCTATCATGGCTCTAGTGTAGAACTGACAGGGGATATTCATGTATCTACGGGCAAATATCAGCCCATGACCATGAATGGAAAAGAAGTTTACCGCTTTGCTGTCCAAAAAGTTCCCGAAGTAATAGATAAAGCCCTATTTGTAGCTAACCTGAGAGTGGAAAATATAGACTGGCTAATATTACATCAAGCAAATCAAAGAATTATTAATTCCGTTGCTGAACGCTTGAATATTCCTGAACATAAAGTAATCAGCAATGTTGCTAACTATGGTAACACCTCTGCCGCCTCTATTCCCCTAGCTTTAGATGAAGCGGTGCGAGAGGGAAAAATCAAAACTAATGATATCATTGCCATCTCTGGTTTTGGGGCTGGACTTTCCTGGGGTGCGGCCATTTTCCAATGGGGAAGATAATTGACAACTGACAACTGACAACTGATTAATAACAAATGACTAAAACTGCATGGGTGTTTCCCGGACAAGGTTCTCAAGCATTGTCCATGGGAGTAGACCTATTAAATCTACCATCTGCCAAAGAAAAATTTATTCAAGCTGAGGCCATTTTGGGCTGGTCTGTGATAGATATCTGTCAAAGCGACATTGACACTTTATCACGGACACTTTATACCCAGCCGAGTTTATATGTCATCGAAAGTATAATTGCTGATATATTGCGAGAGAAAGGACAGCAACCAGACTTAGTTGCAGGTCACAGTTTAGGGGAATATATCGCTCTTTATGTTGCAGGAGTTTTTGAATGGTCTGCTGGTTTATACTTAGTAAAGCGGCGGGCGGAACTGATGGAAAGTGCTGCTGGCGGGATGATGGCCGCACTGGTAAACTTTAATAGAGAAGAGTTGGAAAAAGTTATTAGTGAAACACCTAATGTAGTTTTGGCAAATGATAACAGTCCTACTCAAGTCGTAATTTCTGGCACACCTGAAGCTGTGCAAGCTGTCACGTCTCGAGTCAAAACCAGAAAGGCTATTCCTTTAAAGGTTTCAGGAGCATTTCATTCCCATTTAATGAAAGCAGCAGCAACGGAATTTCAAGAAGTTTTAGACTCAGTGATTTTTCAGTCAGCAACGGTGCCGGTTTTATCTAATGTTGACCCAATTCCAGCCACAGAAGCAAAAACTTTGAAAGAGCGCCTTTGTCAACAAATGACAGGACCTGTGCGTTGGCGAGAAATTTCCTTACAATTCCCAGAAAATGGTGTTGAGAAGGTTGTGGAAATAGGTCCTGGTAACGTTTTAACTGGTTTGATTAAACGGACTACTTCTGGGTTAATTTTGGAAAATATTCGTAATGCTGGTGAGTTGCCTGTTTAGGTTAAATTCATTAAACATCGTGAGCAGTTAGCGGAATCAGTTCATCATTTATCAGGTGTTGTAAATTGTTTAACCTGATTTCAACCTAATTTGTTCACGTTTGTTAACTGCTGTGACTAAAAAATATTCAAGACAATCTTGAAAAAGTTGACAGACAATTGCGATGTATGCCTAAATTAGAGTAAAAATATAACTATCACCATCCTGATGGGAATAACTTTACGGTTATGAAAAAAGCTCTCTATTGGTTAATGGGTGAAAGAGCAGGAAGAACCATAGTTGGGACTTGGAACTGGTTATGGGGGATGCCTGTAGAGTCCGGTGGTAAAGTGGCTGTAGCGGTTGCTGAAGAATCTCTTGAGTCCATGCAAGAGGCTGTTCAAAAATTGGCTGTAGCAGTTGCGGCTCAAGAAGGTGCTTATAAAAATGCTAAGCGCAAATATGAGGCAAAAATTACTGAGTTTAAGACCTTTGAACAGCAAGCCATGACTGCTCAAAAAGGTGGTAATGAAGACGCAGCGCGAATGGCTATGACTAAGGCTATTCAAACCGAGCAAATCTTGCCCAAACTGGAGGACATGGTTAAACAGGCTGAAATGGCTGTCAAAGCTTCTAAGGATAAACTTAGTCGTGAGCGGATGAAGCTAGAAAGCTACAAAGCTGATATGCAGAATATGAAAGATATGTCAGAGGTGAATGAAGCTTTGGCTATGATTGCTAAAGTCAATAATGAATTTGACATTGGTTCGGCTAAAAGTGACTTTGAAAAAGCTAAGGGTGCTGTTGAACGTCGGAATATGCAGATAGATGCTTTAGCAGAATTATCCGAAAATCCGGCGGAAAGACTGCAAGCAGAAATCGAAAATATGACCTTGGATGATGAAGTTGCTCGTCGTTTGCAAAGGTTACAAGATTCTCAACCCAAACAATTAGCAGAATAACTAAGAAGGAGGGAAAAAGTATGAATACGAGTCGGAAAAGCGGACCACCACCTATTGTTTTTATTTTGCTATTTTTATTGATTTCGGGTGCAGGTTACTGGTGGTTTTTTATGCGTAAACCTACTACAGTCTCTCCTGGTGTTGAAGAAACTACTACACCATTAACAACTACCACACCATTCCCACTACCCACAACTGTAGCCGGCGGTACTACTGTAAAGATAGACGGTTCTACTAGCATGGTGACAATTAATAAAAATCTCAAAAATGGTTTTGAGAAGCAGTTTCCTGGTACGAAAGTCGAAATCAATGGGAATGGGACGGATCAGGGAATTGAGGATATATTAGCTGGTAAAGTTGATATTGCTGCTGCTTCTAGACCATTGACAGCGCTAGAGCAAAGTCAGGGATTAAAAAGTGTTACTATATCACAAGATGCGATCGCTTTGATGGTCGGTAAGGCAAATCCTTTTAACCAAGGATTAACTAGTAGTCAAGTTGCAGATATATTTCAGGGGAAAATTAATAATTGGTCGGCTGTGGGGGGTCCATCTGTAACTATCCGTGTTATTAATCGCCCGGTAATTAGTGGCACACATCAAATATTTAAGGAATTAGTCCTCAAAGGAGCTAATTTTGGAACTACACCTAATATTACCACACTCTCGCGCGATGCTACAACTCCGCTAATTCAAGCCTTGGGAATTGATGGTATCGCTTACGCTACCTGGAGTCAAGCTGCTAATCAAAAAACGGCGCGGGTTCTATCTATAGATGGGTTAGCTCCAAATGCTGGTAGTTATCCTTACCAGCGATCGCTCTATTATATCTATAAAGACCCTGCTAATGTGGGAGTTAAAGCATTTTTAGGTTATGCAACTTCTCCTCAAGGACAGCAGGTTTTGACATTAGGTAACTAAATAAATTTGAAGTGTATAACCTGTTCGATATCTGACTTTTGTAGGCTGGTCATCTTACCAGCCTATATATTATGTATTTATGTATTTAAGTAATTTTCATTAACTGAACTGTTTTTTATGCACTTACCTTCTTTTCTATGGTTATGGAAAATAGCCGCTTGGTCAATGGGGTTATCCTTGATGGCATACTTGTTTTTAGCAATAACTGGTATTTGGATGTTACTGGCTAAAACTACTCTCAAAGTCCCCATGGGGATTATATTACCGTGGCATCGTGGTCAAGTGCTATTGCTCCATTATATCATCGGCATCACTATGGTCAGTCTAGTTTTACTCTTGTTAGCAGTTGGTATTGTGGGTACTTTGGGACATTTTGGTTCTTTAGGACATTCTCTACATTTAGGGGCTGGGTTAATAGTGGTGATACTAGTTTTAGTATCGGCTTTTAGCGCCACGCAAATTAGTACGGGTAAGTCTTGGGCTAGACCTTTACATCTTGGTTGTAATCTATTATTATTACCGGGCTTTATTTGGGTATCGCTGAGTGGTTGGACGGTGGTACAAAAGTATTTACCTTAATTAGCTATAGGTTAATTTGGCCTTTTTAATTGTTGACTACCTATCCACCAAGCTAGTCCAGCCATGAATAATACTCCCATAACTCCCTGCAAAGGATTATTATTCACACCAGTTACCCAATCAGGAACTTGTCCCGAATATTGGGTTAATTGTCCAACATTAATGATATAATAACCCCAAACTAGTCCACCATGTAAACCAATAGGTAGGCCTAAACGCCCCCGTTTCCAACGTTTTCCCCATACTTGGGTTAAACCTAACAGCACTAAGGCGGGAAACTGTGGTAAAGTGTGAATAATTGCCTCTAAGGGTTTAATGAAATGGGTTACAGCAAATAAAATTGCATTTATCCAAAGGGCAGTATTTAATTTATAATCTCTTTGTAGTTCATTTAGTAACCAACCCCGGAATAATAGTTCTTCTGCAAAACCTACACCAAAACCAACTAATAAACCTTCTAATATTATTTTCCCTAAAAATGCTTTGGGTTGTTGCCATACTAACCAACCTAGCACAGCTTCTAAACTAAATAAGACTAAAACACTAATTAATCCTATGGTCAACCCTTGGAAGAGTTCTATACCATTAAAGCGTGTAAATTCTAACCCATAACGGCTGAATATTCCTGGTTTTTGATAGACTTTTTTCCCCCAGATATTCAGCAGCAAAATAAACTCGACATATAATATCACAATTGTCAAGATACTTTCTAAATTAGAATCTGGAACTAACCAATAAATTGGTACAGCTAGGGGTAGCCACAACAACAGTAAGGCTAGTATAAAGCAAACCAGCCTTACATAAACCGGGTATTGGGTAAGGTGAGTGAGATTAATTTTCATCCTTATTGACCAATGGCCAATGACCAATGATTATTCATCGGGTTCAATTGTACTAATCAAACCATGGCTTGTGAGTGTTTCACAATAAAATTCCGCGTGTTCTTGAGCGCAACTAATCACCAAAGCTAACCCGTTATGGTGAGCTTCCATCATGATACTAACAGCCTGGGGTTGAGTAATGCTAGTAACGGTAGTCATTAGCACTTGAACTACGTACTCCATGGAATTGTAATCATCATTATGAAGCAAAACGCGATATCGAGGCGCGAGCTGGCGGGATGTAGAACGCTTCTCAATGGTTTCGACTGACACGATTTTTTGCTCTTTTATCCTTGATTTACTAGAATATAGTTACTGTTGAGCAGCTGCTTAACAGTTATTTACCTCTGTATAGACTATCCAATCTGAAGATTGGGGTACGCCGTATTTTTATCTGAAAATACTTGTGGCGTTGCTTACAGATTTTTCACTTTAGCATTATAACACAAATAAAGCGGCTTGGCCTATGGTCCAGGAAAATTCTCCTTTGTTTTCCCATGCTTTCACTCACAACTGGAGTTATCAGGCTATCCCCAGCTAGGAACTAACTGTACCCTACCAGCGTCCATTTCTGCCATCAGTAATTCTAAGGCTTCATAGTCAACATCAGATATATGACCCAGTTTTGTCAGTTCTGAGTTAATCTCATTTTCTATTTCTGGTGTTAATTTTCTGATATGTAGGGCTTTTTCGACCAAGTGACGAATGACGTATCGAGTTTTCATAAGCAATAAACCAGGTAGTTACTAGTCATTATCTTAGATAATGGTTGGTATAAGATGTTTTTTTGTCTTCTCTATCTCCGTGATTTACATGACCACTTAATTCACAAGATTAGTTATTCAATAACTCTGTTTTTTTGTCAACTACACTGGCAAAAAACATGACTGAAAACTACGGAGAAATGTGGCTGAAACTAGGTTTATTTATAGGTTCAACCTTGGTAACTTCTATGGCTACAGATGATTAATCTGCATTCAGAATCTATATGTAGATTGTTTTTTAACTGCTCGAAAAAAAAAGTATATATAAATACATTTTACTACTAACTTATAACAATCTTTAAATAAGGGTCGTAAAATGGTAAGGATTTAGCAAAGATAGATTAAACTTGTCGCCAATTCGGAAAAAAAAGTTTCTCTGCAAATAGAGAGCAAATTTTGACATACTCACCGTCCTAAAGAAGCGGGGAAACACTTGACGCTTCACTGACTGACGCTAACCGAAGTAGTCTTATTCTGTCTCTGCGTCCGTTTAGAGCCGTGGCAATGACCTATCCCGGCTTTATTTATATTTTTAGCAGCATTTTCATCTCGGTCGTGTTCAGTTCCGCAATTTAAACACTTAACCGACCGAATTTTTAAATCAAGTTTGCCCCATTTGTATCCACATTTAGAGCAAATTTGACTTGTTGCTTCCCATCTACTAATAACACGGAAATC